>NZ_CALWUQ010000005.1 GCF_944384695.1 uncultured Agathobaculum sp.
GCTGTCACTTATAACAAAACATCAGGAAGGAGGATGTCAAATGGCAGTGTTCAGAGTTGAAAAGACAAAAGATTTTATTTGTGGCGGTTGAAGGGATAAAAGGCAATTTCTCTATGATAGCAAAACGTTTCAGCAAAGTATTTCACAATATGAGGCATCTCGCCCACTGGAAAAATGCTAAATTTTGTGGTATCCTGAAAAAACGATTAGGAGGCTATCCTATGACAGATGCACAGCAAAGAGAAGCTGCAAAGGCATTTGCAGAGTATTGAAAAAATCGTGGATATGAAAAAGGAGATAGTCAGCCATTTTGGTTGTCCTTGTTGCGTGATGTATATGGCGTGGCGCATCCAGAACAATTTATTTCTTTTGAAGAGCAGGTGCATCTAGATCACACAAGTTTTATCGACGGTGTTATTTCGGAAACCCATGTCCTGATTGAACAGAAAAGCCTCGGGAAGAAACTGAGCGATTCTCTTAGACAGTCGGACGGAACAAAACTCACCCCGTTTCAACAAGCAAAACGTTATTCAGCCGAATTACCCTAGCGATGAATGCTGTAATATATGCACGTTATTCCAGTGAGAATCAACGGGAAGAAAGCATCGAGGAACAGGTTAGAGATTGCATGGAGTATGCCAAGCGCAAAGGTCTGACCGTTATCGAAACTTACGTTGATCGTGCTCGTTCTGCAACAAGCGATAATCGGCCGGATTTTCTGCGTATGGTTCATGATAGCACCAGAAAACAGTTTGAGGTCGTTTTGGTGTGGAAACTGGATCGTTTTGCTCGTAATTGGTATGATAGCGCGAAATACAAGGCATTTCTGCAGAAAAGTAACGTAAAGGTGCTTTCGGTTCGCGAAAACATCCCGGAAGGTAGCGATGGAATTTTGCTGGAAGCCATTTTGGAAGCAATGGCAGAACATTTTTCTGTGGATCTCGCACAAAAGGTGACGCGCGGTATGAAAGAAAATGTGCTTAAGTGCCGTCATAACGGAGGCATTCCAGCGTTGGGGTATACGGTAGATAAAGATTTGTAAAAAACCGCTCAAAAAGGACATGATTGAAAACTTTACCATGAACTATATGGTATAATTATGGTACGAACATCGTATGGACCCAATATTTATTTTAAAGTGCAATAGGAGGTGCGATATGGCAGTAGGATTTACGATAAAACGGTATTTGTACACGATTGGCGGCGGTGATTTTCTCCATGCGTTTTTCTCGACCGTATGTGGACGGCTGGAGAACGAACAATGGGGCAGCAAATATCCCTACATTATGCAGGAGTTATATCAGGGTGAATTGTCTGCGGAACATTTGCAGCAGGCGGCAGAAGAGCTGGTGCAGATAGAGAAGGGCCTTGCTCAGTTCGCGCCCGATCAGGTGATCTGGGATATCGAGGATCGTTCGCTGATGCCGCCATGGGGCGATCAGATCAGTGACTCGATTACAGACCTCAGCAATTACTTTGTGACCAGCAGCGGCGAGGATTTTCTGGAAGTGTTTCACAGCGCATTGACCAAGGCGCAGCAGCTTCAGGTTCCGCTGCGCATTCAGGCGTTATAGGGCTATAGAAGCCGCGTTGTGGTATGCTGGTTTGGCGTCCATATTTGGCGTCCGCAGCCTGTTTTTGGTGGCCTGCCTTACCTGAGAAACACGGGATATTACGCAGAAAAACGGTCATAAACTGCACTTTCGAAGCAGTAATCAGCGGGTGTACAGTAGCGACAAACCCCTCCGACTCCAAAGGCCGTGCGTTCGAATCGCATCGGGCGTACCAGATGTCAATAATCCGAACGTATTCTTCTTGGAAGAGCCGTTCGGATTATTTCTTTCAAGCAAAAAGCCACGAGAATTTCTCGCGGCTTTTTCTTTAGTGACAACCACCAGCTTCGCTGGTGGATGTGTTCATTGTTTTGATTCCAGACGATCAGGCGGCAGAAAGAAATGAAACTCAAGGACACCGGCCGCACGGCACAGGATATCAAAGATCTGGTCAGCAAATACATGATCGAAACCTATGAGCGTTTCGACTTTATCGCGGAAACCGCCGAAGGCATGTACCTTTACGATGAAAAGGGCACTCCATATCTGGATTTTTACGCGGGCATCGCGGTCAACTCGGCCGGCAACCGCAATCCGAAGGTGGTAGCCGCTGTCAAGGATCAGGTGGACGACATCATGCATACCTTCAACTATCCGTACACCATCCCACAGGCGCTTCTGGCTGAAAAGGTGTGCACCACAATCGGCATGGACAAGATTTACTTCCAAAACTCGGGCACCGAGGCCAACGAAGCCATGATTAAGATGGCGCGCAAATACGGCGTCGAGACCTACGGGCCGCATAAATACGACATCGTGACCGCAAAAATGGGCTTCCATGGCCGCACCTTTGGTTCCATGTCGGCCACCGGCCAGCCGGATAACGCCTGCCAGATTGGCTTCGGCGACATGACCCCCGGCTTCACCTATGCCGATTACAACGATTTGGAATCCTTTCGTAACGCCTGTACCGAAAACACCATTGCCATTATGGTCGAGCCGGTTCAAGGCGAGGGCGGCGTCCATCCGGCCACCCCGGAATTCCTGTGCGGCCTGCGCAAGCTGTGCGACGAAAAGGGCATGCTGCTCCTGCTGGACGAAGTGCAGACCGGCTGGTGCCGCACCGGCCGTGTGATGAGCTACATGCACTACGGCATCAAGCCTGACATCGTTTCCATGGCCAAGGCTCTGGGTGGCGGCATGCCGATTGGCGCCATCTGCGCGACTGCCGAAGTCGCCAAGGCATTCACTGCCGGTTCGCACGGCACCACCTTCGGCGGCCATCCGGTCAGTACCGCGGCGGCACTGGCTGAAATCGACGAACTGCTCAGCCGCGATTTGGCCGGCAATGCGCAGAAGATGGGCGACTATTTCTCGGCCAAGCTGGAAACCCTGCCGCATGTCAAGGAAGTCCGTCACCAAGGTTGCCTGATTGGCGTGGAGTTTGACGGCTTTGCCACGGCGACCGACATCAAGCACAAGTGTCTGGACAAGCATCTGCTGGTGACTGCCATCGGCGCAAATGTCATCCGTATGGTGCCGCCGCTCATCCTGACCGAGGACGACTGCGACAAGGCTTACGCGATTTTGAAAGAAGCCGCCGAAGAACTGAGTAAATAAAATGTCCGGAGGGCTTGGCCGGCATGGGCCGGCCAAGGCCCCCCGTAAAAAGGAGAAACCCACGATGCAGGACTTTATTCTTACCATCGGTTGTGAGTACGGCAGCGGCGGGCCGGATATCGCCAAAATGATTGCCAAGGATCTGGGATATCCGTGCTATGACCGCGCTATCATTGATCGTATCATTGAAGAGACCGGCCTTTCCAAGGAAATGGCCGAAAAATTAGAAGCCGGCGTGGAGGTGCGCGGCCGCAGTCAGGTGCTGCAAAACACCGCCAGCCCCAGCAAATACTCCATCCTGACCGACCGCGTGGTTTATCTGCAAACCCAGATTATCCGCAAGCTGGCCGACCGCGGCCCGTGTGTCATCGTGGGCCGGTGCAGCGACTATGTGCTGCGCGACCACAGCGATGTGCTCAATGCGTTTGTTTATGCGCCCGAGGCCGAGCGGCTGGGGCACATTATGGATGTGCTCAAGGTTTCTGAAGAGGCGGCGCGGGTGCTCATCGACAAGAACGACCGGCAGCTGCACGCGCGTTACAAGCAGATGACCGGCACCTATCGCGGCGACCGGCACAACCGGCATATTTTGATTGACAGCAGTGTGCTGGGCTTTGAAAAAACGGCCAAATTCATCGAAGACTTTGCCAAGCAGAAGTTTGGCGGCTAACACGGATTGCTAACAAAGATGTTAGAACCATTCGGGGTGAATGTTCGGCATCTTTTTATTTTGCTCGAAAGGACGATGCAAAATGGAAAACAAAAAAACATCCTCGTTCGACAAGGTCCTCGGGGCATGGGATATCCTCGTGATTGCATTCGGCGCCATGATTGGCTGGGGCTGGGTGGTCTCCTCGGGCGACTGGATTAACACCGGCGGCGCCGTGGGCGCGGCCATCGGCTTTGCCATCGGCGGCATCATGATTTTTTTCGTGGGCCTGACCTATGCTGAACTGACAGCCGCCATGCCGCAGTGCGGCGGCGAGCACGTATTCAGTCACCGCGCCATGGGGCCGGTCGGCTCGTTCATCTGCACTTGGACGATTGTGCTGGGCTATGTGAGCGTCGCCTGCTTTGAAGCGTGCGCGCTGCCCACCATCATCACCTATATCTACCCCGATTTCTTGCAGGGGTATCTGTATACGGTCGCCGGGTTTGACGTGTATGCGTCCTGGCTGATTGTCGCCATTCTGGTCGCCATCTTTATGACCTATGTCAACATCATGGGCGTGAAGACAGCCGCCTTCCTCCAGACGGTTCTGACCGTCATCATCGGTTTGGTCGGCATTTTGCTGATCGTCGCGTCGGTGTTTACCGGCTCGGCCGACAATCTGCAGGGCCAGGTCTTTGCCAGCGACACATCGCCTTTGCACGGCATCCTCAAAGTCGCACTCATAACCCCCTTCTTCTTTATCGGCTTTGACGTCATCCCGCAGGCCGCCGAAGAGATCAACGTAGACCTCAAGAAAATCGGCAAAATCCTGATTTTGTCCATTGTTCTGGCGGTTGTGTTCTATGCGCTCATCATTCTGGCGGTCGGCTATGTGCTGCCCCACAGCGAAATTCTGGCCTCCCTGTCCGGCTCCGGTCTGGTCACCGCCGACGCTATGGCTAAGGCCTTCCACAGCTCCATCATGGCCAAGGTGCTGATTGTGGGCGGCATGTGCGGCATCGTCACCAGCTGGAACTCCTTCCTCATGGGCGGCAGCCGCGCCATGTACTCCATGGCCGAATCCTACATGATTCCGAAATTTTTCGCCAAGCTCCATCCCAAGCACAAGCCCCCGATTAACGCCCTGTATCTGGTTGGCCTGCTGACCGTTTTGGCGCCCTTCGCCGGTCGTGAAATGCTGGTTTGGATTGTGGACGCCGGTAACTTCGGCTGCTGCGTGGCCTATTGCATGGTGGCGTTTTCTTTCCTCATTCTGCGCAAGAAGGAACCCAACCTGCCCCGACCGTACAAGGTCGGCCCGTATAAGTTCGTCGGCGTCATGGCCGTACTCATGTCCGGTTTCATGGTGGCCTGCTATCTGGTACCCGGTTCTGGCGCGACGCTGGTTTGGCAGGAATGGCTGATGGCTGGCGGCTGGGTTGTGCTGGGCGGCATTTTCTTCGTCGTCTGCCGTATTCGCTATAAGGAAAAGTTCGGCTCTCTGGTGGAAATCATTTCGGATGCCGATGCTGCAACGCTTCAGGCGTCCGACCGTGAGCTTGACCGAGCGCTCGATAACGCAATTGAAGCCGCCATTGAAGCGGCGATTGCAACCGTATTAAATGAGGAGGCTGCCAAACAGCTATGAAAAATTTTGTCTATTATCTTCCGGTTCAAATTGTATTCGGCTGCGGCCGTGTCGCAGAGGCTGGTGCCCTGACAGCGCCCTACGGCAAGAAAGCGCTCATCGTCACCGGTCGTTCGAGCGCCAAAAAATCCGGCCTGTATGACCGGGTCAAAAACAGCTTAGCCGAAGCTGGGGTTGATTCGGTGCTGTTTGACCAGGTTTCCCAGAACCCGTTGACCACCACCGTGGAGGAGGGCACCCGTCTGGCGACCGAGCAAGGCTGCGACGTCGTGGTTGCCATCGGCGGCGGCTCAATCATGGACTGCGCTAAGGGCATTGCCTTTATGGCGTGCAATGACGGCGATATCAACGATTATATCTTCAACCGCAAGCAGAGTGACCGCGCGCTGCCGCTCATCCTCATCCCAACCACCTGCGGCACCGGCTCGGAGGGCAACGGCTTCGCCGTGCTCACCAATCCGGAAAACGGCGACAAAAAGAGCTTGCGCTGCTCGGCTATCATTGCCAAGGTGTCCATCGTGGACCCAGAGTGCATGCAGACCATGCCCAAAAAGGTGCTCGCTTCGGTCGGGTTCGACGCTTTGTGCCATTGCATCGAAGCGTATACTTCCAAGATTGCGCAGCCGTTCAGCGACGCGCTCAGCCTGTACGCCATCGAAGCCATTGCCGAAAATCTGGTGGGCCTCTACACCGGGGCTGACACTAGCGCCGAGGCATGGGAGAAGGTCACGATTGCTTCGACCATCGGCGGCATGGTCATCAACACGGCGGGCGTCACCTTGGCGCACGGCATGGAGCACCCGGCCAGCGGACTGAAGGATATCGTGCATGGTCAGGGGCTGGCAGCGCTGACGCCGGCCGTTATCGAAGCCTCTTATCCGGGTGCGCCCGAGAAGTTCGCGCGCATTTCCAAACTGCTGGGCGGTCAGGATGCGGCCGACTGCGCCGCACAGGTGCAGGCGTTGCTGCAAAAGCTCAACCTCACCTGCACGTTGGGCGATTTGGGCCTGACCGAAGCGGACATCCCGTGGATGGCCGAAAACTGCATGAAGGTTTCTGCGGCCAGCGTGACCAACAACCCTGTGGTCTTTACGCAGGAGCAGATTGCGGATATCTATCGCAAAGCCCTGTAAGGGGACGCGGAACATGGAATACAGAAACGCGACTCCGGCGGATTTTGAAACGGCGTTTGCTTGGATAGAGCAGCTTTGGTCGTATCGTACCTACGACCGGGCGCGCGACTGTCGGGCGCTCATCTTGGACTCCGGTCTGTCTCGCGTAGCGGCCCACCAGTTTTACGAACATATTGGCTTTGAAAAGAGCTGTTATGGCTTTGAAAAGCCCTTATAAACGGCATAAACAGCCGGGAACCCGTCCTTTGGGTGGATTCCCGGCTGCTTCTCTTTTGGGGCATTTCAGAAGGGGCAGATAGGGCAGGGGCTTACTCAGCTTGCGCCCAATCAGGTGATTTGGGATATCGCGGACCGTGGGGAGAGCAGCAACTCGATTACCAATCTTGGCAATTACTTTCAGACCGGCAGCGGCGAGGGCTTTCTTGAAGTGTTCCATACTGCACTGACCAAAGCACAAAATGGATATTGGATGATATGCAATAACAGAATACTTCTTTTTCGTATAAAATGCTCGGATTACCCGAATTGCATATACGAAATGTACAAAATAAAAGCGAGTATTTTTTTCATATTCACAATTTTACGAAATATCCAAAAATCCTCCCCCCTCATGTGAAAAATGAAAGTTTGAGAATATGAAATACTTTGATAAAATTATCACAAGGAAATGTAAAAGCGGGGAGGGAAAAGCATGGAGTATATTCTGGAAATGAAGGATATCAGTAAAACATTTCCCGGCGTCAAAGCGCTGGACCATGTACAGCTTCAGATAAGACCCGGAGAAGTGCATGCACTGATGGGTGAAAACGGTGCTGGAAAGTCCACGCTGATGAAAATCCTGATGGGCATTTACACCAAGGATGAAGGCGGGGAAATCCTCTTTAACGGGCAGCCATATAAGATTTCTAACCCCAAGGAGGCGATGGATCACGGTGTTGCAATGATTCATCAGGAGTTGAATCCAATTCTGGATATGACCGTGTATGAAAACATTTTTGTAGGCCGGGAGTTGCGTAAACACGGATTGGTGGATAACAAAGCAGAGATAGAAGAAGCGCAAAGGCTGATTGAAGAGTGCGGACTGCACGTATCTCCCAAGGAAAGGCTTCGCAATCTGACCGTTGCACAGTGCCAGTTGATTGAAATCATCAAGGCAATCTCTATCAATGCCAAAGTGATTATCATGGATGAGCCGACAGCTGCCATCACGGAACGCGAAGTGGAACTGCTGTTTGGCCATATTCGCAGACTGAAAGAAAAAGGCGTTGCCATCATTTACATATCGCATCGTATGGATGAGATTTTCACCATTTGTGATCGTGTCAGCGTATATCGCGATGGACAGTACATTGGTTCGGGAGATACAAAAGACCTGGATGAAGCGCAGCTGATCAAAATGATGGTCGGTCGTGAGATTACGGATGTATTCCCCAAATTGGATGCACAAATCGGTGAAAAAATATTTGAAGCGAAAGATATTGTCCGTGCAGACAACAAGGTAAAAGGGGTCAGTTTTTGTGTCCGCAAGGGAGAAATCCTGGGAATCGGCGGTTTGGTCGGCGCAGGCCGCAGTGAACTGGTGGAAGGCATTTTCGGTATGCACGAACTTTCCGGCGGAGAAATTTTTGTCAAGGGCAAAAAAGTTAATGTGCATTCGCCGCATGATATCATCAAGGAAGGCGTCGCTTTAATCACGGAGGACCGTAAAGTAACCGGCCTGAACCTGAGTGGTTCGGTTAACGACAATATTGCTATGGTTGCTATCCAAAAACTGGTCACCAATGGTTTGTATAATAAAAATAAAGCACGCAGCGCTTCAATGGAGTATATCAAAAAGCTGAATATCAAAACTCCTTCCGGCGATCAAATCGTTGGGAACCTGTCCGGCGGCAATCAGCAGAAAGTGGTTATTGCAAAGTGGCTGCTGAACGATCCCGATATTATCATTTTGGATGAACCCACCCGTGGCATCGATGTCGGCGCAAAGCGCGATATTTATCTGCTGCTGGGCAGTCTGGTACAGCAGGGGAAAGCGGTTATTATGATTTCTTCGGAAATTCCGGAACTGATGGGGGTTTGTGATCGCATCATGGTCATGTGCGAAGGGAAGCTTTCGGGTGAGGTCACGCGGGACGAGTTCTCTCAGGAACGGATTATGACGCTCGCCTCCGCCATTGAGGTATAAAGGAAGGGGAAACTATGAAAAAGACAAAAAGTGCAAAAGCGCTGATCAGTGAATATTTTATTTTCGTGATCTTTATTGCGCTGGTCATTGTGTTGACTTGTTTGAAGCCCAGCTTTATTCAGCCGAGCAATTTGGTCAATATCTTAAAGCAGGCATCCATCAACGGCATTCTGGCGTTTGGCATGATGTTTGTCATTATTGCCGGCGGTTTTGACATGTCGGTTGGCTCCACGGTCGCATTTGCAGGCATTTTGGCTGCAATGCTGGGTCAGGGACAGTATCCGCTGATTGTACCGCTCGTTATCGCCATGCTGGC
Source organism: uncultured Agathobaculum sp. (assembly GCF_944384695.1). Taxonomy (GTDB): domain Bacteria; phylum Bacillota; class Clostridia; order Oscillospirales; family Butyricicoccaceae; genus Agathobaculum. The sequence continues at coordinate 9,108 of NZ_CALWUQ010000005.1, forward strand.
AGGACTTGCCGTCGGCGTGGTCAACGGTGTTGGCGTTGCAGTGGGTGACCTGCCGCCGTTCATTATGACGCTCGGTACCATGACCGCGGTGCGCGGCTTGGCGCTTCTGACCTCCAACGGTAAGCCAATTACCGGTATCAGTCAGGAATATAGGGCGGTTGCGGCAAATTCCATTGCCGGGATTCCAATGCTGGCGATTTTCCTTGTGATTGTTATTCTGATTTGTTCTTTCGTGTTGGCCAAAACGGTTTATGGTCGTCGTGTTTATGCCTGCGGCGGCAACTTGCAGGCCGCACGTGTTTCCGGCATCAACACGACGCTGATTCGCATTTCGACCTTTGCAATTGCCGGCTTGCTGGCTGGATTGAGCGGCTTTCTGATGACCTCCCGTGTCACCATCGGTCAACCGACCGCAGCAGAAAGCTACGAAATGGACGCGATTACCGCATGTGTTGTCGGCGGCGTATCCATGTCGGGCGGCGTTGGCAAGCCGTGGGGTGTTGTCATCGGCTGTCTGCTGATTACAGTAATTGCAAACGGCTTGGATATTATGGGCGTTTCGTCCCACTGGCAGAAAATCGTAAAGGGCGCTATTATCGTTCTGGCGGTTTTGATTGATGTGAAGGGAAAGAGCAAGAAAAACTGACGGATGTTAGGAACAAGGGCGAAGTCCGGTCCTGTTCTTATCATAAATGCATTTGAGGAGGAAGTAAAATGAGCAAAAAGAGACTTCTTGCCATGCTAATGGCCGGCGCAATGACGCTGGGCGTGGCAACCGGCTGCGGCAACACCGCAACCAATGACGCGCAGAATTCTGATGCGGGCACAGATTCAACCGACGGCGCTTATAAGATTGCGCTGATTCAGCAGCATCAGACCAATGCATTCCAGATTGCAGTATCCGAAGCAGCCGAAGCAAAGGCCGAGGAGATGGGCGTTGACCTGACAATCCTGAGTGCGGATCAGGATGCTGCTACGCAGATCAGCCAGATTGAGCAGTGCGTCTCCGAGGGCTTCAATGCCATTCTGTTTGAGCCTGTTGATCCGGATGGCCTGTGCGATGCTGCAAAGAGTGCAGCGGATGCGGGTGTGGTCGTCATCAACATCATTTCGGCTTGCACCGATTGGGAAAACTACGGCATCTCGGCGGTTTCCTATGGCGATAACGTCAAGGCTGGCGAGACCGAAATGCAACATGTTGCGGACCTGCTGGATGGCAAGGGCAATATCGCAATCCTGACGGGCCCCTCCGGTGACTCGGGTGGCTTGCAGCGCATGGAAGGCTACGAGAACATTCTGAAGAATTATCCGGACATGGTTCAGGTTGTTGCACCGGCAGACTGCCAGTGGGATACTGCCAGCGCGCAGGCAACGGTAGAGAGCTGGCTGTCCGCATATGATTTGGATGCAATCATCTGCGAGAATGATGGCATGGCAGTTGGCGCAGGCAATGCAGCGGGCGCCAACAGTGGCATCGTTATTGCAGGCGTTGACGGTACGCCGGACGGCTTTGAAGCCATCAAAGATGGCCGCATCACCGGAACGGTTTCCCAGAACGGTGGCGCAATGGCCGCCAACGCTATCGAAGCTGCTGTGACGCTGCTCGACGGCGGCACGCTGGAGGAGAACGTGATTATCACCGACAACACCTGGATTGATGCATCCAATGTTGCAGATTACGAATAACATCCTTTGTTCGTATATGCATGATTTTCATTTGGCAAACGGCAGCTAAAGTGTTATGATGAATATGGAAAAGGGAAAACGAATGCGTTTTCCCTTTTCTTATAGCATCCGTATTTTACCGGGGGTGGATTATGTTAAGGGTAGTTCTTGCAGACGATGAAATCAAAGTGATTTTGCTGATGCAGAAGCTAATTGATTGGCAATCGCTTGGTTATGAAGTCGTCGGAATTGCCAATGACGGCTTTCGTGCTCTGGAGCTGGTAAAAGAAAAACAGCCTCACTTGCTTATAACCGATATACGCATGCCCGGTTGCGACGGGATTGATTTAATCCGGCGTGCCAAGGAGTTACAGCCCAAATTACATTCAATCATAATTAGTGGGTATCGCCAATTTGAATATGCACAGAATGCCCTGAAATATGGCGTGGAAGATTATCTTCTCAAACCGCTCAAGCAGGAGGAGCTGTACGGGATTCTGGTTCGGTTAAAGGATAAGCTGGGAGAGGAAGCGGAGCTGGAATTTCAGTTGAAAAAGAGTGGGGAGCGGCGTCAGGAGCATCTGATGGCTGCGCTTGAAAATGCTGTTGCCCGGCACGAGCCGTTCCTGAACGCGGAGCAGGCAGCAGCGGAATACGGCTTTCACTTTACAGAGGGCAGCTATTTCGCTGTTCTGGTCAAACCGGATATCTCCCATGCAGAACAGTATGGAGACGGATATCAGATGATTATGCACCATGCTTTGGAGATCGTGCGGCGCGAGGTGCATCAGCTGGCCGATGAATATGCAGTCGCGGTCCAAAAGGAGGGCGTGGCAGCGATATTGTTTCTGCGGAATTATCAGGCGGTCGAAGTCAAGCAAGCGTTTACGAAGATTCGTAAGGAGATTGAGAAACAGCGCGATCTGTTTTGGGATATTCGAAGCACAGTCTGTTTGGGCAGCCGAAAAAACTGTTTGGAAAAAATGGAGATTTCCATGCGTGAGGCGATGTGGCTTTGTCTGGATCGGCTTTGCCGGGTGCAGCCATGGCGCGATGCGGAGGCCGAACCGCCTGCGTTGGACGAACGGTATCAAATGGACCCTGCACAGAAAAAGCGTTTGCAGGAGGCGGCGGAATGCTTGGATGAAGAGCGGTTTCAACAGGAATTGGATGATAGTTATCGCTGTATTTTACCGAAAAAACCGTTGAACGGACAAATGCTGGAAGACTGGTTTGAGCAGATTGTGGATGCTGCCAATTACGGCATGGGCCAAAGCGGAAACGTAGAAGAACGGTTTACAGAAACCATGCGGGAAAATTTCTGGCGCTGCACCAATGCGCAAGACATTTTCCGACTGCTGCGGGAGGGCATTCAGCAACAAATCCGGTCGCTCAAGGAAGAAAAAGCTCGAAAAGAAACGCGCCCGATTACAGAAGCCAAGCGCTATATTCAGCAGCATTATCAGGAAGCATTGCGTCTGGAGGATGTCAGCAGTGCGGTTGGATTCAACGCAACGTATTTTTCTGCACTTTTTAAAAAGGAGACCGGTCAGAATTTTATGGATTATTTGACCGAACTGCGGATAAATAAATCCAAAGAGCTGCTTTGCACGGACGACTTGTCCATTCAGGATGTGGCGGAAATGGTAGGCTACCGGGACTTGAAGTATTTTTCCCGTCTGTTTAAAAAAACGACAGGCGTCAGTCCGTCGGATTATAAAAAGCTGTACAAGTAAGGTGATTCTATGTCGTTGAGAGGTGGATTTCAATTTTGGCGTGCACTTCGGCGTTACAGAAATGACAAAAATCTGGAAGCGGTGCTGCAATTGGACTGGAGCAAGAGTCCGAATCTGAGTGCATTTCTGGGTGATATTGAGGACCGGCTGCACGGCGAAGAAATCACAAAGCTACGGCAGAAGCAGGCGGAATATCTCGCACTGCAAAATCAGATTAACCCGCATTTTCTGTACAATGCATTGGAAGCAATCCGCGCGGATGCGCTGCTGGCAGATTGCGAAGAAATTGCTGAAACCACGGAGGCTTTGGCTACTTTTTTCCGGTATACCATCTCCAATGTGCAGGAATATGTCACCTTTTCCGATGAACTGGACAATGCAGAAAATTATTTTACCATCCAGCGATGCCGCTTTGGCGACAAGCTCTCTCTGGAGTTGGAAATGGAAAACGAAAATCTTTTGGAAGCACGCATGCCAAAGCTGATTTTGCAGCCTCTTGTGGAGAACGCGGTTTCACATGGTCTGGAAGGTAAGATTGAGCATGGCACGGTCCGAATCATTGTAGATAACAGTGAAGAGACGCTGTTTCTGCGTGTGCGTGACGATGGCATCGGCATGCCGGAAGAGCAGGTCGAAAGATTGAATGCGCAATTTGCAGGGGACAGCACAGATATCGGCGGCCAGCAGCGCGGCGGCATCGCGCTGCGGAATGTCAACAGCCGGATTCAGCTGATGTTCGGAGAAGATTACGGCCTTCGCATTTACAGTGCGGTTGGTATTGGTACAGAGTGCTGCATCACGCTGCCGCTGTTATCGCAGGAGGATGGATAATCCATGAAAGAAGAACTGATCCGCGTTGAAAATGGCCATTTCCAACGCGAAGGCAGCGATTATCAATTTGATATTGCGATTTGCCGCGGAGAGTGTGTCGGCATCTATGTGGATGAGCACTTAACCTCCGGCACGGCTTTTCTGGACATTTTCAAAGGGCATTCGCATATGAAAAACGGAAAAGTCTTTTTGTATGGACGCCGTATGGGTTCCATTGATTTAGAACGCTGGGTCATGCAGCACAGTATCATAGCGGATAAATTCCGGTTTGATTCCAAAGAATTGACGGTCTGGGATTTTATGATGGCGCTGAGCAAGCCGATGCGGTGGCGCAAGAACCGGGCAGCAGAAGCCGCACTGCACACGCCGGAAACAGCGGAAATGCTGCAGCAGATGGGACTGTTTTTTTCATGGGACCAAAAGCTTTCCTCGCTATCCTTGCTGGATTACTATCGGCTTTCCGTGTTCCGTGTTTGGTTTTGGAAAAGTGAATTGCTCATTTTGGACCGACTGACGGAGATTCTGCGGTGGAAAGATTTGGAGCAGCTCATGCAGTGCATTCAAGTTTTGCTCAAACAGGGAGCTGCTGTAATGGTCTGTGATATGGATGAAGAATTTCTGTATCAATATACCGGCCGAGTTGAAATTATCAAGAACCGAAAATCGTTCTATCGCTTGTACCCGGAAGAATATGACGACCGGCTGTATGAAATTCTGGGGTGGAAACGCCGGAGCAACAGTGCGGTCCGTTCGGAGCCGTGTCACGATGAAAAAGTTGTTTTGTCGGTTGAAAATCTGACATTTCCAATGCTGAAACCATTGAATTTCCAGATTCGAAGCGGTGAAATTGCTTTTTTGCGGGATGAAAACTATAATACGGTATCGCAAATCCGGGATTGCTTTTTGCGGGAGAAAAGCTGGCTGAGCGGAGAATTTCGCCTGAATGGCAGAAAATATGAGCATAGCGAATTATCCCGCATCATCGGTAAGGAAATCGGAATCCAAATTGAACGTCCGGACCGCCCAAGCGGCGTATTGTTCGATAAATTGACCGCGCTGGACAATCTAAGCACCTGCTTGCTGCCTAAAGCCGGGCGGCACATCATACGCAAAAAGATGATGGACAATATCCAACAGGAGGCATCGGGATGGTTTGACAGGGATGCTCTGCTGCGTCCGCTGTGTGAATGGACCTTGCCGGAACGGCTTCGGTTTTCCTACTATAAATGGTATTTGCTCAATCCGCGGTTGCTTATCTGCTTTTTTCCGTTTGCCGGGCAGGAATCGGCGCATCATGAAATGATTATTGATATGCTGGTGATTTGTGCCAGAAGGGGGATGGCAATCTGGGTCATTTCATCCGGCATTGATGCGATTTGTGAAAAAACGCAAAACAAAGAATTTCTGCAAAGGTTACACTATGTCAACGAATAAATGCTCCTGTTTACCTGTATGCCATAGGGTTGTCAAAGGTGTTGGGATATGCCAGCCTTGCCGCACGACGGCTTGGCGCCTGCATTTTACGTCCGCAGCCTGCCTTCGGCGGTGTCCATTCATTGAAAACAGATGCCCACTCGGGTTTCCATATGGATGTCTTGCAACCTCTGTATGTTCGCGGAAGTGTAGGGCGGACGTTTTCCCAGTTTGGTGTTGCCGGAGAGAGCGCTTGCCTTTCTGCGTGAAGAGTGGTACAATGGTACAAGATTTTGTTGCAAAGAGGGAATGACAACACATGATGTGGAAAGACAGCTATCGGCTCGGCGTAGACCGAATCGATGAACAGCATATGGAATTGTTTCGGATGACGGAGGAGCTGGTCACCGCAGCGAAAAACGGAGCTACGGTAGAGGCCTTCCAGAAGATTTTGGCGTTTTTGAAGGACTATGTCATCTATCACTTCCGGGACGAAGAAGCATATCAAGCGTCGATTGGGTACAGCGGCCTTGAAGCGCACCGCGAGGAGCACCGTCAGTTTACCCAGACCGTGCTCAATTACGAGAAGCGTCTGGCGGAAAACGGGTTTGACGTGAAAATCATAAAGGATTTGGCCGGTACGGTAACGGCATGGCTCATCTACCATGTGGTCGATACTGACCAGAAAATCGTGTCCCGCGGCAAAGAAGCGGTTGGGCAGACGGAGTTTGACAAATTTGTTGACCTGTTCTCCCACAGCGCACTGGACGTGATGGAAACCATGGCGGGGCTGCATCAGGACGGCGTGCAGATGCAGGCAACTGACCGCGACCAGCCGGAAGGCGATATTTTTGTTACGATAGAGCTGGTCGGGGATGTCAAAGGGCAGGCAATCTTTGGCTACTCCAAAGAGCTTGCACTCAATTTGCTGCAATCCATGACCGGCATGGAACTGACCGAGATGGACGAACTGGTGCAGTCTGCGCTGTGTGAGCTGACCAACATCACCTGTGGCAATGCAGCTTCCGCGCTGGTCAAGCGCGGTCTGGCGTGCGATATCAAACCGCCGGTGGTCTCGCAGGATGTGCCGAAAGATGTGCATGGCAACGCGATCCACATTGATACGGACGCAGGTTGGCTGGGTGTCGACGTGTTGATGTAACCGGGAGCGCTCCCGCAATCAGGGATGCGCGGTCAACACAAAGCGCCTTGCACGTAAGAAAAAAGCCTGTGTGCTCAAAGGAGCGCACAGGCTTTTTTGTCGCACAGGCGGAGGCTTGGCGTGCCAGTCAGGCTTCGGATGATGCCCATGGGGCGGCTTCCGTTGCCAACTGGGGGAAAGCGATTCGCGTGATTGCATTGCGGCATTCCCGTTAGTGGGTCAGAACCACAACAGAAAGAGTTGTTAGAGCAAAGAAAATGGAAAAACGCAATGGGTGTTCAAGCGTATGGCTTGCAGATGCAAGCGGGGCGTGCGCTTAGCAGGATGCGTGGTTGTCCAGCTCCCGCAGTCGCGGCAGAATGTACGAGAAAAACAGCAGCAGACTAAACGACGCACCGATTGCGTCTGAAATGGTGCCTGCCAGAAAAATGCACTGAATGTCCAATAAGCGCGGCAGTACGAAGATGCACACCAGATAGACCAGCTTGCGGAACACGGAAAGAGGCAGCGCATAGCGGATTAAGCCCATTGCGGTCAGGCCGTCGACCAGTGCATACTGCACGGCTACGCCAATCAGTGCGAAGGTATACAGCCGCAGTGCGCTCGCGGCGAGGGTGTGCAGGCTGCTGTCCTGCAAAAACAGCCCGGCAAAAACCTGTGGAAATAACTGCACACTCAGCTGCATCAGGCCGATATACAGTGCGCAAAGTGCAAACATGTACGCAAACGCCTGCCGGATTTTGGGGAAGTTGCGCGCGCCGTAGTGATAGCTGAAAATCGTGCCGCAGCCCGTAGTGATGCCCTGCGCGGGGCAAAATACGATAGTCAGAAAGCTTTGCACGACGGTAGCGCAGGTGATCAGGCGGTCGCCCTGTACCGCCCCGCCGTATTTCCGCAGCACGATATTCAGCAGAATGATAATCAGATTGTCCAGAATCGTGATCAAAAAGGACATGGAGCCGATGGTCACGATACGGCGGCACAGTGCACTCTGCCATGGGTGCAGGCCGAGCCGAACCGGCATGTCGCGGCGGCGCAGTTGAAAGATCACATAGACCGCCATGCAGGTTTGCGCAGTTACCGTTGCGATTGCGGCGCCTGTCACACCCATGTCCAGCCCGAAAATCAGCAGCGGGTCAAGGAGCAGGTTTACGCCCGCACCAATCACAACGGAGATCATGCCCTGCCGGGCATAGCCTTGCGCCAGCAGGAACTGGTTCAGACCAACGCTGCACAGCGAAGCGACCGTGCCGCACAGATAGATCGTAAAGTAGCTTTGCGCATGGGGGAACATCACGTCGCTGCATCCAAGCAGGTAGAGCACCGGCCGGCGGAATAGCAGCAGCGAAATGGTCACGGCTGCCGAGATGCCGAGCAATAGCAGCAGCGCATTACCGAGAATCGCGCGAGCGCGTTCCGGGTCTTTTTGGCCGAGGCTGATGCTCATGGCAGACGCGCCGCCAATACCAACCATATAGGCAAAGGCGGTAATCGCGGTCAGCGCTGGGGCACATACGCCGATGGCCGCTAACGCGAGTCCACCAGTTTCCGGAATTTGGCCGACGAAAATACGGTCGACAATGCTGTAAAGAATATTAAAAAACTGGCCAAACATCGCCGGCATGCCCAGACGCAGCACCAGATGCCGCACCGTATGCTGCTCGAGCAGCCGGGCGGTCGAAAGGGATGGTTCCATGGGGGTGTTCAATGTGGGCGCATGGTAAATCGTACGCGCCGTCCTTTCTGAAAAATGAAAGCTGCGGCCGTACGGACGGCGCAGACCAAATTTATCTTAGCACAACTGGATGCGGCTGTAAAGGAACCCCCCCTGAATTGTATTTCAGGGGCGGTTGGCGCATTATTTAATCGTTGGTATCGCGCTCGTAAAATACCGTATAGGCGTCCTGCAATGTTTTGAGCGTTTTCGGGTCTTTGCCGCCAATCGGCTGGCCGTCCAGCTCGGTCGCCGCGATGCACAGACCGCCAGAACTGCTGACAATGACCTCGTCAGCGTTTTTCAGCTCGTCCATCGTGAAGGGCGCTTCTCTGGTCGGGATGCCGTTCTCCTCGGCCAGTGCCAGCAGGTGCTTGAGCGTGATGCCCGGCAAAATCAGGTTGTCACGCGGCGGGGTGCACAGCACGCCGTCTTGAATCATCAGAATGTTGCTGTGCGCGCATTCGGTCACCCGGTCGCCGCGGTGGAACACGGTTTCCTGACAGCCGGCTTCGATGCAGCGCTGGTATGCTATGACACTCGGAATCAGGTTGAGTGTCTTGATATTGCAATGGAGAAAGCGTGTGTCCTCCATGGAGATCAGCCGGAACGTCTGCTCCATCGGAATCAACTCATACGGCACCGTGAAGATCATCAGATTGGGCTTGACTTCCTTGGGCGGGAAGTTGTGCGCACGCATACCGGTGCCGCGCGAGCATTGCCAGTACAGCATGCCGTGGTCGGCATCGTTCGCGTCGATACATTTCTGAAGCTCAGCGGTCAGCGCTTCGCGCGACAGGTCGAACGGGATTTCCAGCAGACGGCAGCTGTTATAAAACCGATCCAGATGGTCCTCGACTGCAAAAATGTGGTTATGCGCAAACGTGGTCGCATCATAGCAGCCATCGCCAAAGTATACCGCGCGGTCGAGCATCGGGATTTTCATTTCCTCAAGCTCGCCGATCTCTCCATTATAATATCCTACAAATTTCATTGTAATGACTCCTTACTTGTTATGCTGTGACTGCGCATCTTTATGCTTGATGATCTTATAACCGCCAATGATCAGCGTGGGCAGCAAATAGAACAGGATAAAGCCATACGACAGCAGGGTATAGCCCTGTTCAATGAGCGTAACAACGCCGATGCGGGACAATACCAGCGCGAGCACCAGTGTGATTACCGTGATGATGCCGCGCCGGTGGTCGCTCATCCGCGCATGGCCTTTTTCGACCAGTGCAACGTCGAACCGGTCGATAATCATATGGATGCAGCCGGTCGCGGTTTCTACCAGTGTCCAGCCCATGACGATGCTGAACAGTATAAGCAACGCTGCGCTGCCGTCTGCGGCCACAATCATCTGTGTCCATGGGGTGGCAACGTCCGCGCCGACAATAGAAGTGTCGCCATAGAAGCACAGCATGGCAAAATAGGACAAGAACCACGGAATGACCATCAGTAGACCCGCAATGATGCCGGAGATGAGTGTTTCCTTGCGCTTGGTCTGGCGGGTCAGCGAGAACATGCCCATCGGAATCGAGTTGATATTATAGGCAACGTAGAGAATGCCTGTCCAGACGCACAGCATGACGGTTGTTTTGCCCTCGAATGCGCTGGTGTCCATGGTGGCGAACACCTCTGGAATGTGGCTGCCGCGCTTGACCAGTACAACGATGGTGAACAGGATATAGCCGGCATACAGCAGAATCGTACCGATGGATTCAAACTTTTCGATTGCTTTGGCGCCTTTGAAGTTGAGCAAGCCGCAGAGCAGAACAATGACGACCGAGCCGAGGATATTTGGCAGATGAACCTGTTCAAAGATGCTGCCGGTGGCGGCCGCCATGACCGCAATCAGCATGACGGCAATCAGAACGGTCAGGATATCCATGACCGGCCACAGCGGTCCGATGACCTGCTTGATGTAGTTTTTGTAGTCGTATACCTTATAGATACGGCAGATTTCAAAGGTCAGGAAGGCAAACAGCGCAAAGCCGATGCCAATCGTCAGACCGGAGATCCATCCCATGGCCCCGAACTTGGCGCCGTAGGAAAAGATTTCGCGGCCGGTGGCATAGCCGCCGCCAATCAGGACGGACTGCAGCAATACACCCGGCAGGATGTATTTTGCATACGTCCCTTCATAAAAACCGTTGGATTGTTTCATCTCTTTTGATTTCCCCTTTGTGTGTGATTCGCAAAATTTATTATAAAGTAAAAGATGTCGCCTTGCTAATTCAAAAAATGCATATTATAATTAAGAAAAACTTATTACAGAGGTGAAACAATGAATCTGCGGCAGTTGGAGTATTTTGTAAGCGTGGCGGAAAACCTCAATTTTACCAAGGCCGCTCAGAAGTGTTTCATTTCCCAAACGGCGATGACCCTGCAGATTCAGGCGCTGGAGGAAAAGGTGGGCGTCGCATTGTTCATACGCGACAAGCATCATGTGGAGCTGACACCGGCGGGACGGGTGTATTTGAGCGAGGCAAAGGAAATCCTGGCAAAATCGGAAGAGGCAATCAAGCTGGCGCGCACTGCGGCAAAAGGCTTTACTGGAAGACTGACGATTGGATTTATTCGCGGATATGAGCAAAGCCTGTTTTCTGAAACGCTGCGCGGCTTTCATGAGACGTTCCCGAACATCTCCATTCAGTTGGTACGGGATAATCTGAGCGCGCTTTACGGCTTGCTGGAAGATGAAAAATGTGATGTGGCGTTTAATCTGTCGCCCTATTACCAGACCTATCCCACGCTGCGTCACCGGTTTTTAAAATCCTATCCGCTGATGGCTGTGCTTTATCCCGGCCATCCGCTGGCTGGGAAGCGTTGGCTGTATTATCGCGAGTTGGCAAAAGAGGAATTCATCATCATGCAGCCCAAGGGGCGGCCGAATGACGAGACCGAAGAGGTCATGCTCTGCTACCATCGCGGTGGATTCGTGCCCAAAATTATCTGCTGTGAGCGCGAGGTGCAGACCATCCTGCTGATGGTTTCCGCAGCGATGGGCGTGGCGGTTCTGCCGGAATATGCGGTGCGGTATTTCCACGAAACCAAAAACCTGAAGATTGTTCCGCTGCTTCAAGAGGACCATAAGCCGGAGACTTTGGATTTTGCCATCAGCTGGCGCGCAGAGAATCGCAATCCGGCAATTGAAGAGCTGCTCAAATGGGCGGAGCTACGCGGTATTACCGAGTAGACGGCGCAGCGTTCGTGAGATATCCTGCTCCCATGGAGAAGGTGGTGTGTTGTTTATAGGGAGGGTGGCAATGCGCAAAACCGGTGGTCCAGTGAGGGTATGCGCCATGGCAACTTCCGCATAGCGAAAAAGGAGAGGAAGCACGGGTCGTTCCGTGCCCCTCTCCGTTTTACTATCATAAGCATCAGCGGTCCATCCCGCAGGCGGTGGCCTGTTCAATCAGGCATCGGTCGTGTTTGACCGTCTCATACAGACGGTAGCCGCCTGCAAAGTTATAGCACTCGTACCCGTTGCCCATGAGAATGCGGGTGGCGATATAGCTGCGCAGGCCGCTCTGGCAAATCAGGTAGACCGGCTTTCCGGTCGGGATTTCATCCAGCCGTTCGCGCAGGGCGTCGACCGGGATGTTGAGAAAGCCGTCGATATGCCCGTCGGCGTACTCTTCCTCCGTGCGAGTGTCCAGCAGGGTGACGCTGCCATCACGGGGCAGACTTGCTTCATCCTCCAGATACCATTGCCGGACGATGCCGTTCTGGATGTTTTCAATCATGAAGCCTGCCATGTTGACCGGGTCCTTTGCCGAGGAATAGGGCGGTGCATATGCCAAGTCAAGTTCTGCCAGTTCGGTGGCTTTGAGCCCGGCGCGGATGGCGGTTGCCAGCACGTCAATGCGTTTGTCTACGCCTTCATAGCCAACGATTTGCGCGCCCAGCAAACGGTAAGTCTGCTTTTCAAAAACCACTTTCATGGTCATTAGCTTGCCGCCGGGATAGTATCCGGCGTGACTCATCGGGGACAGGATAACTTTGTCCACAGACAGTCCAGCCTTTTTCGCGTTGGTTTCGTTAACGCCGGTGGCGGCAGCGGTCATCTCAAAGAGTTTGATTACCGAGCTGCCCTGACTGCCGTGGTAGCGCTTGTCGTCCCCGCAGATATTGTCCGCGGCGATGCGGCCCTGCTTGTTGGCCGGTCCGGCCAGAGAGATGAGCGCATCCTGTCCGGTGACAAAGTGCTTGACCTGCACTGCGTCGCCCACCGCATAGATATCGGGTGCCGAGGTTTCCATCCGCTCATTGACGATGATGCTGCCTTTGATACCGGTTTCCAGTCCCGCCTCCTGCGCCAGATGACTGTCCGGTGTGACGCCGATAGCAAGCACCACCATATCCGCATGGAGCGGTGCGGCATCCTTCAGCAGCACATCAATGCCGCCGTCCTTTTCCGTAAAGCCTTCCACGGTATGTCCCAGCGCAAGGCAGACGCCATGTTTGCGCATTTCCGCATGGATGAACGCGGCCATTTCCGAATCAAAGGGGTTCATCAGCTGCTTGGGACGCTGCACGATGGTCACCTGTATGCCGGACTGACGGAGGTTTTCCGCCATTTCCAGACTGATAAAGCCGCCGCCCGCGAGTACCGCGGATTGCGGGTGGTGTGTTTCGATAAACTGACGGATACGGAGCGTATCCTCCACCGTGCGCAGCGTGAACAGCTTTTCCAGCCCAACGCCGGGCAGGCGGGGCTGCGTAGGCTTGGCGCCCGGAGAAAGCAGCAGCTTGTCATAGGATTCTTCAAATGTTGCGCCGGTCTGCAAATTGGTCACGGAAACCGTTTTCCGTTCCGGATGCAGAGCGGTTACCTCGTGATGTACCCGCATATCAACGCGGAATCGCGCATAAAAGCTTTCCGGTGTTTGCAGGGTCAGCTCACTTGGGTCAGTGATTGTGCCGCCGATATAATAAGGCAGGCCGCAGTTGGCGTAAGAGACAAACCCTGACCGCTCAAAAACGATGATTTCAGCCTGTTCATTCCGTCTGCGTATGCGGGCTGCGGCGGTCGCGCCGCCGGCAACGCCGCCTACAATGACTACCTTCATGTTAGCGTTCCACCTTTCCGTTATAGGAGGAAATCCCGCCTATATTTGTAACATTCGTGTACCCCATCTGGGAGAGCGCGCCTGTGGCCTGCCGGCTTCTGGCGCCGCTCAGACAATAGACAAAAAGCGGAGTATCCTTGGCGGCCACAATGCCGGCAATCTTCCCAATGGTTTGCAGCGGTATGTTGCGGCTGCCGGGGACATGCCCCTGCTTGTACTCCTCCGGCGTGCGCACATCCAGCAGAACGGCGCCGGCGGTGTTGTGGTATGTTGCAATGCCTTCATTGATATCAGGACCGCGTAAAAAATCAAATAAACCCATGTGTTATACCTCCTGACGGCAGGTCCTGCGTCCGCTGCGCAGATAAAATGCTGCGGTGCCTGCCGGTAAATTTGCATATGCAAGTATAGTATAGCATATTTGTCGCTATTGTCTACGCAATATTTCATAGGCGCGCTGAAACAGGCGGTCTGCGGTATGAAGGCGGTGGCTGGGTTATAGTAGGGGACATTCTGGCAAGCAAATCAGCGGGACGGGCAAAAGCCCGTCCCGCTGATTTATTGCTGATTGATGTGACGAAAGGTGCGGCTGCGGCCGTTATTTCTGCAAACGGCGGTATAATTCGATAATCTGCTCGGAAAACAGCCGTGCGGTTTCCGACATGGCAAGCTGGTCCTCGGCATGCACCAACGTCAAACGGGTCAAAAGCCCGGTTTCGCTGTTTACTTCCTCCTGAATCAGGTCAAAGTGCGCGTTGTGCGCCTGCAAGTATTCCTCATTGCCGCGCGCAATGGCGGCTTCCGCCTCAGCGAAATTGCCGCTTTTTGCATGCTCGATTGCCTCCAGATAGTCGCTTTTGGCCGCGCCGCTGAACGAAATCAGCTGAAAACAAGCCTGCTCAAGTTGTTCCTTTGTGATGGCCATTGTTATACTCCCATGATTTTCTTGATATCGCCATAGACCTTTTTGCCGTCCATGGTGCCGTAAGCCATCATGTCGATGACCTCCACCGGCTTGCCTTCCGCCATTTCTGAAATGCGGCCCTTGAGGTAGCGAATCTGCGGCCCGAGCAGGATGATATCCGCCTTGCCGACATGCTCACGCGCCTTGATTTCGCTGGCGGCCCATATGGTCATGTCGCAGCCGTCCTCCTTGGCGGCAGCAGCGATTCGGTCGCACAGCATGCCGGTGGACATGCCCTGCGAGCAAAGAAGTAATACGTTCATAACTGGAATGCCTCCTCTTGTGAAAGATGTGAAAAATATGATATACTTACAGAAAAACAAACACGGCGGGGGGTAGAGCAATGAATCTGATTGATTTATCCAAACGATATTTGCTCAATGAAACCGAACACCGGGTGCTGGAGTGTATTCTCCGTGCCGTGGAGCATGGGGATGCAAAAATCAACATCCGTGCGGTCGCGCAGCAATCCTTTGTATCGACGACGACCGTGATAAAGCTATCCAAAAAGTTGGGGTATCAAGGCTACAGCGATATGATGTATTCGCTGCGCCGCCATTCCGAGGCGGAGCGGGACGCGGCGGCAGGCATTGATTTGACAAGCATTCTGGAAACCGTGGACACGGCTTGCATGGAAGCGTTTGCCGACGAGTTGCTGCGGTGTCGGAACCGCTGCATTTTTATTGTGGGTCTGGGCTTTTCCACCATTGCTTCGTCGTATTTTATGCGCCGTCTGGCGACGCTGGGGATTCTGGCCTATGACGGGGCGCCGGTGGATATGATGCGGGGCGGCAATGAGCCGAGCCTGACCATCATCCTGTCCAAAAGCGGGGAAACACGCGATTTGGTCGATATTGCCCTGCATGCGCAGACACTGCATCATAAGCTGTATACCATCACCGCGCATCGGGATTCCACGCTTGCGCGGATGAGCGACAACCGTCTGGTCATCCGTACGGGCGGCTCGGTTGCCTACAACGTGCCGGATTTCTTCATTGGCCGCACGATTATCCTGTTTGAGTACATTCTTTCCCGGCTGGTGGACCGGCTGCAACGGGAAAACTGACCGCGCCGCTAAGTGCATTTTAGCATGCTGTGCGGTGGGCTGCAACCGATGCACAGAAAACAGAAACATGTTTTTTATGCAGTTGACAAATTTTTTATTCATCCAAAACGCTTGAAAAAACGTCTGTATTCTTTATGCTTAATGTTAAAGAGCAAGAGAATATAGACGTTTTTTGCTGCTCAAAAGAGGATTTAAGGAGGAAATACCGCGTGAAACAGTTTTCAATTGTAATTGCGGGCGGGGGAAGTACTTATACACCGGACATGCTGGAAATGCTGTGTCTGGTGCGGGAACATTTTCCGCTGCGCCGTGTGGTGCTGTACGACATTGACGCCGAACGGCAGGAGCACATCGGCCGCTTTGGCGAGATTTTGTTCCGGGAATACTATCCGGAGGTGGATTTTTCCTACACCACGGATGCGGAAACCGCTTTTACCGATATTGATTTTGCGCTTGTGCAGATTCGGCCGGGCGGCTTGAAGATGCGCGAGATGGATGAAAAGATTCCGCTCAAATACGGCGTCATCGGGCAGGAGACTTGCGGCCCCGGCGGTTTTGTTTACGGCATGCGCTCGGTGCCGGCGATGATTGAACTGGTGCGCACCATTCGCCGTTATTCGCCGGAGGCGTGGATTCTCAACTATTCCAATCCGGCGGCTATCGTGGCTGAGGCGACCAAGCGGGTGTTCCCGGATGATTTTCGCCTCATCAACATCTGCGATATGCCGATTTCGATTATGGATATTTTTTGCCCGCTTGCGGGCGGCCGCAAACGCACGGATATTGAGCCGCGTTACTACGGCCTGAATCATTTCGGCTGGTTTACCGCTATGTATGATAAGAAAACCGGCGAGGATGTCCTCCCGGAAATTTTGGCCAAGCTCAAGCGCGGCAACTGTGATGAAGAACTGGGCTTTTCGGGCAAGAACGACGATTATTGGAATTTCACCTTCAAGCATCTGGAAAAGATGGTGCAGGATTATCCGTTTTCACTGCCCAATACGTATATGCAGTACTACCTGTATCCGAACACGATGGTCGCGCATACCGACCCCAACTATACGCGCGCCAATACAGTCATGGATGGCCGGGAGAAGCGTGTCAAGGCATATTGCGATGAGATTGTTGCATTGGGGACGATTCGCGGCACCAAATTCGATATGGACCGCAAATACAGCCAAGGTTCGCATAAAAATGCAGATGGTGAGTTTGAGTCGGCAACCATTGCGCACAATGACGCGCATGCAACCTACATTGTCGAGCTGGCCATGAGCATCGCGTACAATCAGGGTGAGATTTTCCTGCTCATGACCGAAAACAACGGCATTGTGCCCAACCTGTCGGACGGGATGATGTTGGAGGTCGCCTGCCGCGTGGGCGCGCGCGGGGCGGAGCCGCTGCGCATTGCACCCGCCGGTACGTTTGAAAAGGGCCTGCTCGAAGGCCAGTATGCCTATGAGAAGCTGACGGTGGATGCGGCGCTCGAAGGCTCTTATCAGAAGGCGTTGCAGGCGCTGGTGGTCAACCGCACTGTGGTGGATACCGATTTGGCCCGCAAGATTCTGGATGAATACATTGCAGTGAACGGGGAGCATTTCCCTGTCCTGAAATAAAACCAAGGCAGTTGTAACAAGGGGGAAAGAAAATGAACAAAATGACGGAATTTATGGAGACACATCTAATGCCGCTGTCGCAGAAGCTGTCCAGCAATAAATATCTGGTCGCATTGCGTGACGGTTTGATGCTGTCCATGCCGCTGCTGATTATCGGTTCGATTGCCATTGTCATCGGTGATTTCCCGGTGCAGGCATTCCATGACTTTATGACCTCGCTCGTGGGCGACGTCTGGGGCTCGTGGTGCTGGGATATGGTCAATCCTGCCACGATGGGACTGGTCGCGCTGTTTGCGGTGGTCGGCGTATCACATTCGCTGGCGTCGGAAGAAGGCGTTGAGCCGCTGCCTGCGGTCGCCATTTCGATTTCGGCCTATTTCCTGCTGCTCCAGCAGATGGAGGAGGGCGGCTATGCCGCGTCCAGCTTTGAGGCAAGCGGCCTGTTTACGGCCATGCTGACCGCTCTGCTTGCGACCAAGCTGTATGCAGTGCTGCTCAAGAAAAACCTCAAAATCAAAATGCCGGAATCCGTGCCGAGCTTTGTCTCGCGTCAGTTTGAGGCGCTCATCCCGGCGACTATCATTGTGATTCTGTTCCTTGCTATCCGTCTGGTGTTTGCGGCAACGCCGTTCGGCACGGTGACCAATTTCATTGTCACGATGATTCAGATGCCGCTGACCAACATCGGCACGACGCTCATCGGCACGCTGTTCATCACCATTCTCAATTCGATTCTGTGGTTTTTCGGCATCCACGGCACGGCGGTTATCGACTCGTTTATGGGGCCGCTGTGGTATGCGGCACGCTTTGCCAATCTGGATACCTTTGAGGCTTCTGCGACGGCAGTGCGTCAGTTTGTCGTAACGCAGGATTTTGCCAACCACATCATTTTCCTCGGCGGCACGGGCAATACGGTCTCGCTGGCGGCAATTATGGCATTCCGCTGCCGCTCCAAGCGCATCAAGTCGCTCGGCAAGCTCGGCTTGCTGCCCGGCATCTTCAACGTCAACGAGCCTATCATCTTCGGTCTGCCGATGGTGCTCAACCCGATGATGGCGATTCCGTTCTTCATTGTCCCACCGGTTACGGTGCTGATTTCGTTCTGCGCGATGTACTTCGGCCTTGTGCCGTACCCGACGGGCGTGACTGTTCCGTGGACGCTGCCCGCGCCCTTTGGCGGCTGGATGATGTGCAACGATTGGCGCGGCGGCGTGCTGCAATTGGTGGTGCTCGTCATTGGCGGACTGATTTATTATCCGTTTATTACAGCGCTGGATAAGCAATATATGGAGGAAGAACAGGCGGTTCCGGCGGAGACCGCAGCGGAATAACAGAGGTCAGAATACAGTATGCAGGTCATGTGTACCGGTCAGCCAGATGGAGTGGATTGGATTTGCAGAGAGAAAAAGCGAGGAAGGGTACAGGCGTCAGCTCGCTGCGCCGTCTGGCGGCGTATGTGGTGGACTGGTATCTGGCGACGATGGTGTGCGGCGCGCCGCTTCTGCTGGTCAATGCCATGCGTACGGGTGAGCAGACGCTGGATACATCGCTGCCGCCCGATGGCGCAGGCTGGCTGTGGGGTGCGGTAGCAATTGCACTGGGCGTGCTGTATTACTGGCTGATACCGTTGGTGTGGAACGGTCAGACGCCTGCCAAGCGCCTGCTGCGGCTGAAAATCGTGCGGGCAGATAACGGAAAGTCGGCCTCTGCGGGCAAGCTGCTGCTGCGGCAGGCCGTCGGATTGCTTTTGCTGGAAGGCGCGGTTGCTTTTCCAAGCCAGCTGCTGCGCGAGCTGCTGGCCCGCGCGGCGGGCGACGGCGTTGCGGATGCGGTGCGTATCGGCATGGTGGCAATCACGATTGCATCCGTGCTGCTGGGCGTGTATACACCGGGCAGGCGTATGCTGCATGACCGGATTTCAGGTACTTGTGAGGTGCTTTTGCCGGAACAGTCTGCGGCTTGCAAACAAAATTCCAGCAGCAAAGCATAGGTCGGAACGGGTCGGCGTCAATCGGGACGCCGGCCCGTTTTTTGTGTAGGCTGACGTAAAATTCACAGTCTATTCAATTATTTCGGCGTCTGCGTGTTATACTGAAACCAAAGCCAACCGGAAAGAGGGAAGCGGCAATGAAAATGCTGTATTACGGCGGCACAATTCATACGATGGAAGAGGAGGGGAAGGTCGAAGCGCTGCTGGTGGAAAACGGCGTGATTGCGGCGGCAGGTCCGTATGAACGACTGCATGCGCGGGCAAAAGACGCTGCCCAGATTGATTTGGACGGCCGTGTGCTGCTGCCTGCTTTTCTGGATGCACACAGCCATTTTTCCGGTGCGGCCTATGCGATGCTGCAAGCGCCGCTTGGCGAGACGGTGAATTTTGCGGAAATCGAGGATACGCTGGCACGGTTCATTGCGGACAATCATGTGCCGGATGGACAGTGGGTGGTCGGCAAGGTCTATGACCAGAATGCGCTTGCCGAGCAGCGGCATCCGACGCGCGCGGTGCTTGACCGCGTATCCACGCGCCACCCCATCATGCTGGTGCATCAATCTGGTCATATGGGCGTGTTCAATACGCTGGCGCTGGAACTGCTCGGCGTAACGCCGCAAACGCCTGCGCCGGAAGGCGGTGCGATTGGCGTGGAAAACGGCCAGTTGACCGGCTACATGGAGGAAAATGCTTTTTTGCAGTACCAACAGAAGGTGCCAGAACCCGACCTTGCAGATTTGCTGGACGCCTGCCGGCGCGCGCAGCAGCTTTATGCTTCGTACGGCATCGCTACCGTACAGGAGGGCATGATGCCGGAAAGTCTGGTTGGGCTGTATCAGGCGCTGCTGGCGCACCGGCTGCTCGAACTGGATGTGGTGGCCTATCCGGGTGTGGATGTGTTGGATGAAATCTGCGATGCGTTTCCCGAAGCGGTGCGGCGGTATGACGGGCATTTCAAGCTGGGCGGCTGCAAGATGTTTCTGGATGGTTCGCCGCAGGGCCGCACCGCATGGCTGCGCGCGCCATACATGGACGCGCCGGGCGGTTATCGCGGCTATCCAACCATGACAGACGAGGCGCTGCGGCAGGCGCTCACGACAGCGTACCGCAGCGGGATGCAGCCGCTGGCGCATTGCAACGGGGATGCTGCTGCGGCGCAGTATCTGTCCGCCGTGGCGGAGATGGAGCGGGCGCGTTCGGATTTTCGTGAGCTGCGGCCGGTCATGATTCATGCGCAGCTGCTTGCACCCGACCAGATGGAGGAGGTCGCTCGGCTGGGCATTATCCCGTCGTTTTTCATTGCGCATATCCATCAGTGGGGCGATGTGCACATCCGCAATTTCGGAATCGAGCGAGCAGCGCACATCAGCGCGGCGGGGTCCGCACGCTCGCACGGCATTCCCTTCACTTTCCATCAGGATACCCCCGTCCTGCCGCCCGACATGCTGCACACCGTTTGGTGCGCAGTCAATCGCGTGACCAAAGACGGCGTGACGCTCGGCGCGGATGAGCGCATTTCGGTCATGGACGCGCTGCGTGCGGTGACAGTGAACGCCGCGCGGCAATATTTTGAGGAAGCGCGCAAAGGCTCGCTGCGGCCGGGCAAAACAGCCGATTTAGTGCTGCTCGACGCCGACCCGCTTGCCGTGCCGCCCGACCGGCTGCGGGATATTCGCGTGCTGGAAACGGTCAAGGCGGGCGAGACCATCTTCCGCGCATGAGCGGGACGCGGCAAAAATCGCTTGCGTTCCGCATGCGCGATGCCGTATACTAAGACGGAAGAACACCGGCCCCGACGGGGCGCAGAACAGGAGAGAAGCAACATGAATATCACCAAGGGCGATGTGCTCGAGCTGCGCCGCCGCCTGAAAAAGACTGAATGCACCTTCGGCCGCATGTGCGGCTGCTATGTCAACAGCGGCAAACAGGTGGTGCTCAAATTCAGAGAATCCTTTTCCGAGCTGGAAGAGGACGAGTTTTATAAATATCTGGAAATTGCCAAGAAAACGCTGTCCGGTACGCTGGGCAGCAATCTGCTCGAACTGGAGTTCGAGCGCAGCGAACCGGCCGCGGAGCATCAGAAGTATCTGCTCGCGCTCAAGGAGAGCAAGCTGGCGGGCGAAGAACTGCTCGACCGCCTGTACGAGCAGATTATCGAGCAGTACGCCTATCCGGGCAACTATTTAATTCTGGTCTATCACGATATTTACGATGTGCCGTCCAAGGCGACCTCGGGGGAGGAGCAGGACGAATCCGAGGAGATTTACGAGTACATACTCTGCGCTATTTGTCCGGTGGAGCTTTCCAAGCCCGCGCTGGGCTATCGCGAGGATGAAAACCGCATCGGCGCGCGCGTGCGCGATTGGGTGGTCGGCCTGCCTGATTTGGGCTTTGTTTATCCGGCGTTTGCAAACCGCGGCAGCGATGTCAATGCCGTGATGTACTATGTCAAAACCGGCAAAAGCTCTCACCCGGAGCTGGTCGAGCAGGTGCTCGGCTGTGTGCCGCAGCGCACGGCGGCCGAGGACAAACAGGCGTTCCGCAGCGTGGTGCTGGATGCGTTCGGGGAGGACGAGGAGCAGGCGGACGCCGCCTTTTTTCAGATTCAGAAAACCATCAGCGGCATGGTGGCTGAGCGGGAAGAGGACGAGTCCCTGCCGCCGGTCAGCCTGACGGCGGAAACGCTGTCCGGTCTTGCCACCGAGGCGGAGGTGCCGGAAAAGGTGCGCGAGCAGATAGAAAAGAGTTATGCGCACGTGTTTGGCGATACGCCGCCCGTGGCGGATAATGTGCTGGATAACAAGCTGGTCGAGGAAGGCACCGCCCGTGCGCATACAGCGGCGCTGGAGCAGAAAGTGGCGGTTTTGCAGCAGGAGCTGGCAGCGCAGGCGGCCCAGCGCGCCGATGCGGATGACGACGCGCCGTGGCATGAGGATACGGAGATTGAGCTGCATGTGCCGCAGGAGCGGGCAAGCCGTATCCGTGCGGACGTGGTGGACGGGCAGAAGTGTCTGCTCATTCCGCTTGAGGAAGGCGAGCACGCGCGCATCAATGGTGTGGAGCAGCCGCTGTAAATCTCCCAAAATGCACAGAGGACGGGGCGAAGACCCCGTCCTTTTGCATATAAATGGGGAAAGATGCCCTGTTTCGCGTTTTTTGACCGGATATCATTGAATGTGGTGGGGAAAGTGTGCTATAATGCCAATATCTAAGGTTTTTTGGAGCGTAGGAATATGGCTTATGAAAAAAACAGACGCCGTCCCCCGCGGGAGGACGACGGCACACTGATGGAAGGCCGCAATGCGGTGTTGGAAACCCTGCGCGCAGGGCGCGCAGTGGACAAAGTCTTTGTGGCCGAGGGTGCACGCATCGGTGACGTGGCGGCGGAAGCGCGCCGGCATGGGGTCCCGGTGGTCACCTGCGACCGACGCAAGCTCGACCATATGAGTCCGACGGGCAACCATCAGGGTGTGATTGCGCAGACGGCGGCGCAGGAATATGTTTCGCTCGACGACATTTTCCGCGTCGCGGAGGAGTGCGGCGAGGTGCCGCTCATTGTGGTGTGCGACGGCATTGAGGACCCGCACAATCTGGGCGCAATCATCCGCTCAGCGGAAACGGCGGGCGCGCATGGCGTGGTGATTCCAAAGCGGCGCGCGGTCGGCCTGACGGCAGCGGTGGCGCGTGCGGCAGCGGGCGCGCTGGCCTATGTGGGCGTGCATAAGGCGAACAATCTTGCCGCGACGCTCGACGAGATGAAAGAACGCGGCGTATGGCTGTTTGGCGCGGAGGCCGATGGCACGGTGGGGCTGTACGAGGCCGCGTTTGACAGGCCCACGGCAATTGTTATCGGCTCGGAAGGACAGGGCCTGAGCCGCCTGACACGGGACAAATGCGACTATATCGTTAGCATCCCGATGCGGGGCCGGGTCAATTCACTGAATGCATCCAATGCGGCGGCGGTATTGCTGTTTGAAGCAGTGCGGCGCCGTACGCAAGCCGATTAAAGGAGGCTAACAGATAAGGATATGGACAGAAAAGACGAAACCATGAATCTGGAAGCGATTAAAGCGATGCTCAGCGACGTACCGGATGGGGATGAGTTCGATCTGGATTCGATTATTGCTGAGGTGGAAGGCGGCACACCGGCGCAATCGCGTCATGTGCCCCGCTCTAATCCGGCGCCTGCCAGAGTAGCGCAGGAACAGCGGGCACCCGCACCGGAGGCACCCAAAGCGGCGCCACGGGTACGTGTGCAGGAGCCGCAAATGCCGCAGCCGGAGCCACCGAAGGCAGCGCCGGTACAGGCGGCGGCCCCAGCGCCGCAGGCCGCGCCTCGCACCGCACCGAAAAAGCGTGCGCCACGCAAGGCCGAGCCGGAGGAGGAGCAGATTCCCGATTTGAGCGCTTTCGAAGAAGCGGAGCAGGATGAGCGCGCCGCACGCATTGCCGCGCGGGAAGCCAAAGCTGCCGAACGGCAGGAAAAGGCGGCGGCCAAGGCCGCGGTCCGACAGGCGAAACGCGAAGCAAAGCTGGCGGCCAAGCAGGCTGCGGAGGCGGAGGATGCGGTCGATGAGATTGCGGAATCTCCGGCTGCTGCGTCCAAACGCACGGTTCACGGAGCCAAGATGACGCGCAAAGAGGCGCGCGCCGCGCGCATTGCAGCCGAACAGGCGGAAGAGGAAGAGGAAATCCAATTGCGCGACCCCGCGCAGGCGCAGCGCGCGTTCAAACGCCGCGCACAGGGGCTGTCTGTGCGTTCGATTATTGTGCTGATTCTTGCGGTAGCCGCGACATACCTCAGCCTTGCGCCCAGCTTTGAGGTGCTGCCGCTGCCGGTGGCGCTCGATGTGGTGGAAAACCCGACGATTGGCATTGGTGTGCTGCTTCTGCTGCAATTCATTGCGCTGTTTGTCGGCGTTGATGTGTTCGGCATGGGCTTTTACAATTTGCTGCACGGCATGCCTGACCGCGCTTCGCTGGTGTCGTTTGCGATTCTTGCGGCGTTGCTGCATGGTGCGTCCATCATCGTGTTTAACAATCAGTCCGGCGTACAGATACCATATCTGGCGGTCAGCATCCTGCTGCTGTACGCGGCGATGCGTGAAGAGCGCGGCCGCTTTGCGGCGCGTGCGCGCGCTTATCAGGCGATTTGCTCGGCGGAGCAGCCCGCGGCCATTTACAGCCATTATGACGCGGAGGACGATGCCTGCCGCGCGGTCAAAGGGCCGCTGCATGCGGAAAAGGCGTTTCTCACCGAGATGGAGCGCCCGGACACGGTGGATCGCTTCTCTATGATTTATGTGCCGGTCGCGCTGGCAGCCTCTATTATTTTTGCGCTGCTCGCTTCGGTCGGACGCGGAGAACCGGTGCGCTTTTTCTGGGCGTTTTCCGCCATTTTGTCGGTTTCCGCGCCGCTCGGTCTGATTTGCGCGTTTGGCGCGAGTTATAAGAATGTGTCCCGCCGCCTGCTGGCCTCGGGCGCGGCGATTGCGGGCGCGCGGCAGGCCAATTTGCTGCGCGGTACGGAAGAGGTCGTGCTGACCGAAAACGACTTGTTCCCGTCCGGCTCAATCAGTTTGGAATCGTTGCAGAACATGGGCCGCCTGTCGGATGACAAGGTGCTTGCCTGTGCGGCGGCACTGGCAGATGCGGCCGGTTTGGAGCTGGGCCGCGTATTGACGGATGTCACGCGCGAGCGCTACGGTGTGACGCTGGCTGCGCGCAACGTACAGGAAGTGGAAGGCGGCCTGACCGGCGATATTGGCACCAGCCGTGTGGTGCTGGGCACGGCGGCGCTGATGGTGAAAATGGGCATCCGGATTCCGTCCGGACAGGGGGAACAGGTTTGCTCGTATCTGGTAGTGGATAACGCGCTGGCCGGTGTGCTGACGCTGCGCTATCAGCCTACCAAGCATACTTACCGCGCGATGCGCATGATGCGCCGCATGCATATGAACGCAGTGCTGGCGGTGCGGGATTTCAATATCTCGCCCGCGATGGTAGAGACCGAGTTCGATTTACGCCGCGGCTTTGCCGACCAACCCAACCCGGCCGGTGTGACGCGGCTGCTCAACCCGGATTACTCGAATGGGGATGCGCCTGCCGCCATTTTGACGCGCGAGGGCGCCGGTGCGTTCGTACAGGTGCTGCGGTGCGCGGACAAGCTGGCCGGTGCGGTACGCTCCGCGCTGACGTTAGGGGCGTTTGCCGGTATTTGCGGCATGCTGATTGTTGCTTATTTGGTGTCGCAGAATGCAGCGGGCGCGCTGCCGGTGATGAACATTTTGCTGTATTTACTCCTCTGGTATATCCCGGTATTCATTATCACGCAGCAAACCCATTGAAAAACGAAAAAAAGCAGGTCTGGACCAAATGATCCAGACCTGCTTTTTTGCCTGATGCGGCAACAGGGAAGAGAAGATCCGCCCGGGGCGGTAAAAAAGAGAGAGAAGGATTCATACGGGCAGGACGGAGGCCACGGAAAAAACGGCGAGCGCGACCGCCAGCACAGCTGCTGCGGTGGCAAGATAGGCACGTGTCATAGTAACCCCCTCCTTTGATGTTTGAAAAACCTGTATATTATATAAACGGATGTCGCGCCGGTTTTGTGACACAAAAATTTGTAAAAAATAAAAATTTTTTGTCGCTTCGGTTTTTGCGCGTGGGAAGTGAAAATGAAGCGTCAAAAATGCACAAAAAACAGCTTGCATGCATGCGCGCAATAGTGTATAATTACAAATAAGGGAGTCGTTCCCGCTAACAAAGCGCCCGCATGAAAAGGCTCGGGCAGGGGAGTGTTTATCAAATATGGCCAATTACCCGGTTAACAAGATTCGTAACGTATGTCTGATGGGACACGGCGGCGACGGCAAGACCTCGCTCGTCGAAAGTATGCTCTATATCGCCGGTGTAACCGACCGTGTCGGCAAGATCAC
The DNA here is from genome assembly GCF_944384695.1 of uncultured Agathobaculum sp. Classification (GTDB taxonomy): domain Bacteria; phylum Bacillota; class Clostridia; order Oscillospirales; family Butyricicoccaceae; genus Agathobaculum. Next base: position 35,275 of record NZ_CALWUQ010000005.1, read on the forward strand.
GGACGGCAACACGGTTTGCGATTTCGACCCCGAAGAAATTAAGCGCCAGTTTTCCATTTCGACGGCTGTCGCGCCGGTCGAGTGGGACGGCTGCAAAATCAATTTGCTGGATACCCCGGGCTTCTTTGATTTTGAAAGCGAAGTAAACTGCGCTCTGCGCGTGGCGGAGTCCGCACTCATTATCGCCACCGGCAAGTCCGGTCCGGGCGTCGGCACGGAAAAGGCGTGGGAGCGCTGCGAGGCGCGCGCGATGCCGCGTATGTTCTACATCTCCAAGATCGACGAGGAAAACTCGGATTACTACACCTCGCTGCATAAGCTGCAAAAGCAGTTCGGCGTGTCGGTCGCACCGATTGTTGTGCCGATTTTCGAAGGCAACCGCGATACCGTCGGCGTCGTGGACTGCGTCATTCGCAAGGCATATCGCATGGAAGGCAACAAGCGCGTCGAGATCCCGATTCCGGATGATATGAAGGACCGCATCGACCAGCACCGTGCGGCGCTGTGCGAAAACGTCGCGGAGCTTTCGGAAGAGCTGATGGAGCGCTATTTTGCGGGCGAAGAATTCTCGGACGATGAGCTGATTGCCGGCATCCGTCAGGGCGTCAAGGATTTGGTCATCGCGCCGGTATTCTGCGGCACCGCGGCCACCGGTATCGGTTCTTATGCGCTGCTCAAGGGCATTGCGGATTACATGCCGTCTCCGGATGAAAAACCGGTTGAGATTTGCGAGGACGAGAAGGGCGAGCTTATCGAAATCAACTGCACGCCCAACGGTTCGACCTGTGCGTTCGTATTCAAGACGGTTGCCGACCAGTACGGCCGCTTCTCGTATTTCAAAGTGATGTCGGGCGAAGTCAAGCAGGATATGACGCTGGTCAATAAGCGCGCGGATGCCAATGAGAAGATGGGCCACATTTATACGGTCTGCGGCAAAAAGACCACCGAAGTGCCGGTTGTCGGCTGCGGCGATATTGGTGCGGTTTCCAAGCTGGTTACCACCAAGACGGGCGACACGCTCTCGATGAGTGTGCGCAAGGTCGAGCTGGAGCCAATCGAGTTTGCGCCGCCGTGCTATACGCAGGGCATTGCACCCAAGGTAAAGGGCGCGGAAGAGAAGATTTCCGCGGGTCTGTCTCGTCTGCACGACGAGGACCCGTCTTTTGAGACCGAGTTCAATCCGGAAACCAAGCAGCATACCATTTCGGGTGCGGGCGACATCCATTTGGATGTGCTTTGCTCCAAGCTGAAGGATAAGTTCGGCGTGGAAGTGGCGCTCACCCCGCCGATTGTTCCGTACCGCGAGAAGATTCGCAAGACGGTGACGGTCGAAGGCAAGCACAAGAAGCAGTCCGGCGGCCATGGTCAGTACGGTCACGTCAAGATGGAATTTGCACCGTATCCGGAAGGCGACTACCTGTTTGAGGAGAAGATTTTCGGCGGTTCGGTGCCGAAGAACTTCCACCCGGCGGTCGATAAGGGCATTCGTGAGGCAATGGAGCACGGCGTGCTGGCGGGGTATCCGATGGTCGGCCTGCGTGCAACGCTGCTCGACGGTTCGTATCACGATGTAGACTCCAACGAGCTGTCCTTCAAGATGGCAGCGCGTCTGGCGTATAAGGCGGGCATCCCGCAGGCAAGCCCGGTTCTGCTGGAGCCGGTTTGCTCGATGAAGGTTGTCGTGCCCGATTCCTACATGGGCGACGTTATCGGCGACCTCAACAAGCGCCGCGGCCGTATTATGGGCATGAATCCGATTGAGGGCGGCAAGCAGGAGATTCTGGCCGAGTGCCCGATGGCAGAGCTGTCCGACTATGCAATCACGCTGCGTTCGATGACGCAGGGCCGCGGTTCGTTCGTTTCCAACTTTGAGCGGTACGACGAAGCGCCCGCGCAGGTACAGGAAAAGGTCATCGCGGAGAACAAGGCAAGACTGGAAGCGCTCAATAAGGAATAAAACATTGATTTTGTCAAAAACCGGCTGTTTCGGCAGCCGGTTTTTTGTTGCCGCGCATTGCACAGCAGGGTAGACGAAAAACGGAACCTGTGATATAATTTTAACAAATCATGAAAATACGGAGGTTTCTTGCGATGCACACGATCAGAAAGATCCAGGATGATCTCGTTTATGTTGGCGGAAGTGATCGCCGCCTGAGCCGGTTTGAAAATCTGTTCCCGATCCCGCGCGGTGTTTCCTATAACAGCTATCTGCTGCTGGACGAAAAGACCGTGCTGTTTGACACGGTGGACGACGCTATCAGCCGTCAATTTTATGAAAATGTTTCTGCCGCACTGGCAGACCGCGCTCTCGATTATCTGGTGGTCCACCATATGGAGCCGGACCATTGCAGCATGATTATTGCACTGCTGCACCGTTATCCCGAAGCAAAGATTGTTTGCAGCGCCAAAGCGCTGGTCATGCTGGCACAGTTTTATGGGGAGGACATGAAGGAGCGCGCTCTGGTGGTTGCGGAAGGGGACAAGCTCTCCACCGGCCGCCATACGCTGCACTTTGTTATGGCGCCGATGGTGCACTGGCCGGAAGTCATGGTCACTTATGACGAGCCGAGCAAAATCCTGTTTTCGGCGGATGCGTTCGGCACGTTTGGTGCGCTGGCAGGCAATGTTTTTGACGATGAGCTGGCGTTTGACAGTGTTTGGCTGAACGATGCCCGCCGGTACTATACCAATATCGTCGGCAAGTACGGCGCGCAGGTGCAGGCACTGCTGAAAAAGGCTGCGGCGCTGGATATCGAGATGATTTGCCCGCTGCATGGTCCGATTTGGCGCGGTAACCTGAACACGATGATGGATAAATACCAGAAGTGGAGCACTTATGAGCCAGAGGATAAGGGCGTCATGATTGCCTACGCCACGATGTACGGCAATACCGAGAATGCGGCGAATGTGCTGGCCAGCTTGCTGGCAGACAAGGGCGTGCACAATATCGCCATGTATGACGTATCCGGTACGGACGTTTCCGAGCTGGTGGCCGAGAGTTTCCGGTGCAGCCATCTGGTGCTGGCCGCGCCGACCTATAACGGCGGTTTGCAGCCGCGCATGGAAGCATTCCTGCACGACCTCAAGGCGCTCAACCTGCAGAACCGCACGGTTGCGCTGTTGGAGAACGGTACATGGGCGCCGGTTTCCGGCCGCCATATGAAGGCAATTCTGGAAGGCATGAAAAACATGACCGTGCTCGAAAATACGGTTGCGCTCAAGTCCACGCTGGCAGGAAACCAGATGGATGCGCTTGAGGCATTGGCAAACGAGCTGGCTGCCCAGATTGTCGAGTAATATCCGCTATCAAAGAATAGGAAACGCCGCCCGGTGGAAACAACAGTTTCTGCCGGACGGCGTTTTGTTGTTCTGCCTGCCCGGATGCCTGCATAGGATAAAACAAAAGCAGGAGGGGCGATAGCATGATTGTTTTTGCAGCCAAGGTATCGGTGAAAAAAGTGGTGGCGGGCGTGCTGGCGGTGGGCGCTGTGGTTTTGGGCGTCACGTTGTTTACGCCGACGGTGGAGACAGTGCATGCGCAGGCCGCTTCGGGTGAAATAGATTTGAATAGTAAGCTGAAAAACAATGAGCAGCGCGTCGCTTTGCTGGAAAGCTACGGCTGGAAGGTCAATCCGGAGCCGCGCAGCGAGCGGGAAGTGCAGATTCCCAAAACCTTTGATGACACCTATCAGGCATATAATGCCATTCAGTTGGGACAGGGATTGGACCTTGCGCCGTATCAAGGCAAGCGCGCGACGCTTTACACGTATGAGCTGACCGAATACCCGACGGGAGAAGAAGGTGTGATTGCCAATTTGCTGATTCGCCGCAATCAGCTGATTGCCGCGGATATCAGTTCGGCGGAGACGGACGGCTTCGTGCATGGCATTACGGAAATGCCGGAAACCGATTCGGCGGAATAAAGCCGGTATACAGTGAATCGACGCGCTCTGCATGCGATGTGGGGCGCGTTTGTTGCTGACTGTGCAAATCTACAAAAAACAGGGGTTAGATTCTCGTATCTCTGGCTGGAATTGAGGGAAATGCACTTTTTCTGCAATTCCCTATTGTGCAATTTGCGAAAAAGTGGTATGCTATTAGCAGGAATGAATTGTCGGGGGAGACAAAATGCCACGGATGCGATTGGACAAGTTGCTGGCGCATTTGAACTGCGGCAGCCGCAAGGAAGTGCAGGCCATGATTCGCGCGGGCCGCGTGCAGGTCAACGGCGCGGTAGAGCGCGACCCCGCGGCAAAGGTAGATTCGGACACCGCGCAGGTCATACTGGACGGACAGACGCAGCACTATCAGGCGCAGCGGTATTATATGCTGAATAAGCCGGCGGGGGTGATTACCGCCAGCAGGGATGCACGGCATGCTACCGTGCTTGAGCTGTTTCCGGAGGAAATGCGGCGCGGTTTGTTTGCGGTCGGGCGACTGGATAAGGATACCGAAGGACTGCTCATCGTGACCGACGACGGTGCGCTCAGCCATGCGCTGATGAGTCCGACAAGACATGTGTATAAAGTGTACGAGGCTGTGGTGGAGGGAGAACTCCTCCCGGATGCCGAGGCGCGCTTTGCAAAAGGCCTGACACTCAGGGACGGCACGGTTTGTCTGCCTGCCCGCTTGGAACGGTTGCCCGACGATGCGGTGCAGCGCGTGCGCGTTACGCTGCGCGAGGGGAAATATCATCAGGTCAAGCGCATGATTGCGGCGGTGGGCGGTGTTGTGGTGCAGCTGCGCCGTGTGCAGCTGGGCGGCTTACGGCTGGATTCGGGTTTGGCGGCAGGCGAATTTCGCGCACTCACCGATGAGGAGCTGACGCTGTTGCAGCAGCCGGGGCAGGAGAGTATCTAAAAATCGACAAAAAAAATAAAAATTTTTGTACAAAAATGTAGAAGACTATGATATAATGTCTTAAAATGCACAGGGAACATCGAGGGTTCTTGTGAACAATGTCAGGAATACGGCAGTTTGTTTGGCCGGGGCGGCCACAGCATGGCGTGAAAGCGCATGAGAAAAGGGAAATACGGGAAAGGTGATGGAAATGGCTTCAAGATTGTTCCAGTCGATTGTTTTGCAGATGAAGGACACGGTAGACCGTACCATTGGTATTGTGGATGCGAGCGGCGCGGTTGTAGCATGCACCGATCTGCCTCGTATCGGCGAAATGCGGGAAGAAGCAATCACCGAGCTTGGCTTTGCAGGCGAAATCGTCCGCTTTGGCGGCTATACCTACCATACCACAGGCGACCGGTCCAGTCGGCTGGAATACGCTGTTTTCGTGCAGGGTGAGGATGAGCTGGCGCGCAGCATCTGCTCGCTGGTGGCGGTTGCAATCAACAACATCAAGACGCTGTATGACGAAAAGCACGATAAGGCGACGTTTGTCAAAAACATCATTCTGGACAATATTCTGCCGGGCGATATCTATATCAAATCCCGTGAGCTGCATTTCGGCAATGATGTGCCGCGCGTGGTCTTTCTGGTGCGGCAGCAGATGCCGGCGGATGTGGCCGCGATTGATGTGGTAACCGGTATGTTCCCGGACAAGCAGAAGGATTTTGTGCTGCATATTTCCGAAACCGATATCGTGGTGGTCAAGGAAGTCAAGGCGGGCAGCGATGTGAAGGATTTGGCCAAGATTGCCGCATCGATTGAAGAGGCGCTGCTCAGTGAGCTGTCGGTCAAGAGCCTGATTGGCATTGGCTCGGTTTCCTCGCAGATGAAGGATATCGCCAAGTCCTTTAAGGAAGCGCAGACCGCCATTGAGGTCGGCGCGGTGTTTGATACAGAGAAGAATATCATCAGCTTTGAAAATCTCGGTATCGGCCGCCTGATTTACCAGCTGCCGATTACGCTGTGTGAGATGTTCCTCAGCGAGGTGTTCAAAAAAGGCTCGATTGACTCGCTCGATCAGGAAACACTGTTTACCATTCAGAAGTTCTTTGAAAATAATCTGAACGTGTCCGAAACCTCGCGTAAGCTGTTTGTACATCGCAATACGCTGGTTTATCGTCTGGAAAAGATTAAAAAGCTGACCGGCCTGGATTTGCGTGAATTCGATCATGCGATTGTGTTCAAGGTGGCGCTGATGGTGCGGAAATATTTGGCCAGCCGCGAGGAAAATGTTCGCTGAGACAGAGTCTGTTCACAAAAACTTCACGCAAAAATATAGCCGTGCAGGGAAATGGCAGGGATTGTCGTCTTGCGTCGGCAAGGAAAATCTGTTATAATAGGCAAAGGTGTATGATTGGCATGCACCTTTGCCTTTTTGGTATTTAGTTTGGCTCCGAGGAGGAATGCCTGTGATACGGATGAACGATGTCACCATGGTGTACGATAATGGTACCCGTGCGGTGAACAAGGCGAACCTGCGCGTGGATGAAGGAGAATTTGTGTTCCTCGTCGGTGCGTCCGGCTCCGGTAAAACAACGATTATCAAACTGCTGACCGCAGAGGTCCGTCCGACGGAAGGACGGGTGTTGGTCAACAATTATAATGTTGGCGAGATGAAAAAACGGCAGATCCCATATCTGCGCCGCACTTTGGGCGTGGTGTATCAGGATTTCCGCCTGATCAACAATAAAACGGTTTATGAAAACGTCGCGTTTGCCATGCGCACCATCGGCGCGAAGGGAAAGGCGATTCGTGAACGTGTGCCGTATGTGCTCGATCTGGTCGGTTTGGCCGATAAGGCGCAAATCAAGCCGATGAATCTTTCCGGCGGTGAGCAGCAGCGCGTTGCCATTGCACGCGCGCTGGTCAACAACCCGCGGCTGATCATCGCGGACGAGCCAACCGGCAACCTCGATCCCGCGCGTTCGCTTGAGCTGATGACTCTGTTTGAAAAAATCAACGAATTGGGCACCACCGTGCTGATCGTGACACACGAAAAGGGTCTGGTGGACGAGTTTGAAAAGCGCGTTGTTATGATTGACAAGGGCGAGGTCGTCAGCGACCAGACAGGTGGGTACTATCAGTTATGAGAAGTTTTGGTTACTATTGGAAGGAAGGCTTCCGCAATATATTCAAGCACGGGTTTATGTCCATTGCGGCGGTACTCATTATGATTGCCTGCCTGCTTTTGACAGGAACCGTGACGTTAATCGCGTATAATATTGATTTGAGCATCCAGGAATTGCAGCAATCCAATGAGATTGTGGTGTTCATTGACGACAGCCTGACCACACGCGAAGCGAAAGCGCTGGGTTCGCAATTTAACAAGATCGACAACATTGCAACGATTGAGTTTGAGGATCGGGATGTAGCGCTGGAGAAATACCGTGAGGAGTTGGGCGAGGACGCTGGCATTCTGGATAATTATAATTCCGCGAACAATCCGCTGCGCAACAGCTTTATCTTTACGTTGAAGGACCCGACGCTGGCGGAGGAGACGATTGATCAGATTTCCGCGGTAGACGGTACGGATTATATCCGCGCGGATGAAAATGTCATTTCCCGACTGATTCAGATTCAGCGCGTGTTCAATCTGGTGGCGCTGGCGATGGTCATTGGTCTTGCAGTGATTTCTATTTTCATCATTGCCAATACGGTAAAGCTGGCCATGTTTGCACGCCGTGAGGAAATTTCGATTCAGAAGATGGTCGGCGCGACCAACTGGTTTATCCGCTGGCCGTTTGTGATTGAAGGCATGGTGCTGGGCCTGCTGGCAGGTGGTTTGGCATTCCTCGCGGAGTGGGGACTGTATACCGAGCTTTCCAACGTCGCAAGCGGCGTTATCCCGTATTTCCACATTCTCCCGTTTGAGGGGCTGCGCTGGCTGGTGCTGAGCGTCTATCTGGGTGCGGGTGTGCTGTTCGGTATCGGCGGTTCGGTGACGAGCATTCGTAAGTTCATGAATGTTTGATGCATTGGCGACAGACAAAGGAGCGAATACCATTATGATGAAGAAAAGCACGACGCGGCTGATTTCCTGCATTATTGTCGGCATTCTTGTGGTTGCACTGCTGGCTTCCATGCTGCTGACCAGCCTGACATTTGCGGGTGCAGCAGAGGATGCAGATGCAGACGAGTTACAGGATAAGCTGTCCGCGTTGGAGGATGAAAAGGCGGCGGTGAAGGAAAAGATTGCGGAGCTGACCAAGCAGGCCAGCGATGTAGAAGCAACCCGTGCCGCGCTGCAAAGCGAGATTGAACTGACAAAGGAAGAAATTTCCACGGTTGAGGCGTATATCGAGCGCTTGCAGGATCAAATTGACGTTAAGACCACCGAGCTGGCAGCTGCGGAGGATGCGCTCGAGCAGAAGGAAGAAGCGTTTGCGCTCACCGTGCGCACGACCTATGAGCAGGGCGATTCCAGCTATCTGGAAGTGCTGCTGAATTCTTCGAGCTTCTCCGATTTGCTGTCTCGTATGGAGATTATCACGGCAATCATGGATGACAACAAGAAGGTTGTTGCCGAATATACTGCGGCGAAGGAAGACATTGAGCAGAAAAAGCAGGAGTTGGAGGATACACAGGCTTCCCAGAAGGAATATCAGGAGAACCTGAGCTACAAGGTCGATGAGTTGGCGGCAAGCGAGGCCGAGCAGGCGGCGCTGGCGGAGAGTATTCAGGCATACAAGGCCGAGAGTGAAGCCGAGTACGACCGCATTTCCAACGAGATGCAGGATGTCAGCAATCAGATTGCGGCGCTGTCCGCGCAGTCGGCGGCTTCCGGCGGCGTACCGTACAGCGGCACGTTCGTCTGGCCGACGCCGAGCTGCACGACCACATCCAGCGTATATGGCTATCGCGTGCATCCGATTTACGGCACGGTCAAGTTCCATGCCGGTGAGGATATCCCTGCAAGCTACGGCGCAGAGATTCTCGCAGCGGCATCCGGTACGGTCACGACCGCAGGCTGGGTTTCCGGCTACGGCAACTACACGGTCATTGACCATGGCGGCGGCACGATGACTGCTTATGGTCATCAGTCCAGCATCCTTGTTTCGGTTGGCCAGTATGTCGAGCAGGGTCAGGTCATCGGTTATGTCGGATCCACCGGCAACTCGACCGGCCCGCATCTGCACTTTGAAGTGTATCAGAACGGTTCGACGGTTGACCCCAAGAGCTTCTTTAGCTTTACTTAATGCAATCATGAATCAGAGGGGAGGGCATTTGCTCTCCCCTTGTTGTTTGGAGGGAATCGGATGTTTGGATGGCGGGAAAATAAAATCTCGGTGGGGACCGCGCTGTTTCTTTGCGTGGTCACAGCGGCAGCGTCTGTATTGGGCTGCTTTGCAGCGACAGGCTGGCGCACGTCCGCGGTGGAAAGTAAACTGCGGGAAATCGACCGCATTGCGGCCCAGCGATATGTGGGCGAGCTGGACGAAGAGACGGTCGCGGACTATGCGGCGGTCGGCTATGTGACCGGGTTGGGTGACCAGTGGTCCAGCTATATCCCGGCGGAGCAGTATGAAGCATACCGGTTGAGCAGCGAGGGCAAGGGCTGCGGTATTGGCGTTTCGGTCATCACCGGGGACGATGGCGTGCGGGTTTGTCTGGTATATGACGATTCGCCTGCTGCACAGGCCGGTATCGAAAAAGGGGATTATATCATTGGCGCGGAGGGGCTGACCGTCGAGCAGGATGGGGCGGATGCCGTCATCGACGCCATTCAGGGCGAGGAAGGTACCGAGGTGACCGTGTCGTTCAGCAAAGAGAAGGGCAGCGCCGTGCAGCAGGCAACCATGCAGCGTGCGATGGTGACTCAGAAGATGGCATGGGGACAGATGCTGGATGGCAATATCGGCTATATCCGCATTGAAAATTTCCATGCCGGTGTCGCAGACCAGTTCCAGCAGGTGCTGGATGGGCTGCTGGTGGATGGCGCGCAGTCATTGGTGCTGGATGTGCGGCATAACGGCGGCGGGCGTGTCAAAGAGATGAGCGAGATGCTCGATCCGCTGCTGCCGGAAGGTACGATTATGACGCTGCGCACCAAGAGCGGCAGCGAAACGGTATACGAGTCGGATGCGGAGATGATTGACCAGCCGATGGTGGTGCTGGTGGATGACCAGAGCATCTCGGCGGCTGAGTTTTTTGCCGCGGCGCTGCAGGAGTACGACCGTGCGACGCTCGTCGGCACGCATACCACCGGCAAAGGCCGTGCACAGCAGACCTTTGAGTTGTCCGACGGCTCGGCGCTCAACCTGTCGGTGGAGGAGTATTTTACCCCCAAGGGGAATAATCTGGCGGGCGTGGGCATCGCGCCCGATGTGGAAGTTGCGTTGAGCGATGCACAGTTGGCGGACTTTTACTTCCTCGCGCCGGACGAGGACCCGCAATTGCAAAAAGCGGTCGAAATTCTGGGATAAATCTGTGCCTTATCGGTGAAAATGCGCAAAAATGCACTTGCTCGCTTGACAGTGCGGCGAATGTTACCGTATAATAAGGAGTACTGTACGGCGGCGCGCGATGCCGCTGAACCTATGAAATAAGAAGGGTTTGCAATCATGGCAAAAGAAATCAAACTGACCCAGGAGAGCCTGGACGCTTATAAGGAAGAACTGGAATATCTGAAAACCACCCGTGCGGACGAGGTAGCCGAGCAGCTGAAGGAAGCGCGCTCGTTTGGCGACCTGTCCGAGAACGCCGAGTATGACGAGGCAAAGAACGAGCAGGGCAAGCTGTACTCCCGCATCGCGGAGCTGGAGGAAATCATCAAGCTGGCGGTCGTCGTGACCGGCGACACGTACGCTGCGGACGAAATCTCTCCCGGCTGCCGCTTTGTGGTCAAGGATTTGGAGCTGGACGAGGAGGAGGAATATCACTTCGTCGGCTCGCAGGAGGCTGACCCGATGGAGGGCAAGATTTCGGATGAATCGCCCTTCGGCAAAGCGATGCTGGGCAAAAAAGTCGGCACGGTCGTTGAGGTCGAAGCACCCATCGGCGTAGTCAAGTATCAGGTAATGGATATCAAGAAATAAAAGAAGAAAGACGGGGAAACTATGGCAGAACAGCATCAGGCGCAGGAACAGCACGAGCAGACCGCGGAAGAGCTGCATGAGCTCAAGCGTATCCGCCGTGAAAAGCTGGCGGAGCTGCAGGCAGCGGGCGCGGACCCGTATCAGCAGGTACGTTTTGAGCGCGACCATCACACGATTGAAATTCACGAGCATTTTGACGAGTTGGAGGGCAAAACGGTCCGTCTGGCCGGCCGCATGATGAGCAAACGTATCATGGGCAAGGCTTCGTTTTCCGACCTGTCCGACCGCTACGGCCGCTTGCAGCTTTATATCAAGCGCGATAACGTGGGCGAAGAGGTCTACAAGGGCTATAAGAAAATGGATATCGGTGATATCATCGGTGTTTCGGGCGAGGTGTTCCGCACCCAGAAGGGTGAAATTTCGGTTGCGGTGCATGAGCTGACGCTGCTGAGCAAAAACCTCGCGCCGCTGCCCGAAAAGTGGCACGGCCTGAAGGACACCGACATGCGGTATCGCCAGCGCTATGTTGATTTGATTGTCAACCCTGAGGTGCGCGACACTTTTGAGAAGCGCTCGGCTATTGTGCGCGAGATTCGTAACTTTATGGATGCACGCGGCTTTATGGAGGTCGAGACCCCCTGCTTGAACACCATTCCGGGCGGTGCAGCGGCGCGTCCGTTCATCACGCATCACAATGCGCTGGATATTGATATGTACATGCGCATTGCAACCGAGCTGCATCTCAAGCGCCTGATTGTAGGCGGCTTTGAGCAGGTATATGAGATTGGCCGTATCTTCCGCAACGAGGGCATGGACACCAAGCATAACCCGGAATTTACCACCATTGAGCTGTATCAGGCGTATACCGATTACAACGGCATGATGGATATTACCGAGGACATGGTGGTACATGTATGTGAAAAGGTGCTTGGCACGACCAAAGTGACCTATCAGGGCACGGAGATTGACTTTGGCAAGGGCTGGCGTCGCATGACCATGGCCGATGCGGTCAAGGAGTATGCCGGTCTGGACTTTATGGCGATGGACGGCGAGCAGGCGCTTGAAGCGGTCAAGGCCAAGGGCGTGGAAATCGAGAAGGGCAAGGAAAGCTGGGGCGACCTGCTGGCGCAGTGCTACGACGAGTTTGTTGAAGAGCACCTGATTCAGCCGACCTTCATCACGGATTATCCGGTTGAGGTATCTCCGCTGGCCAAGCGCAAGGCATCCGACCCGCGCCTGACCGAGCGCTTTGAGTGCTTCGTGGTTGGCCGGGAGCTGTGTAATGCGTTCTCTGAGCTGAACGACCCGATTGACCAGCGCGAGCGCTTTGAACGTCAGGTTGCGCTGCGCGCGGCGGGCGATGATGAAGCCAATATGATGGATGATGATTTTATCAACGCGCTGGAATACGGCATGCCTCCCACGGGCGGCATGGGCATGGGCATCGACCGTCTGGTGATGCTGCTGACCGATTCCGCATCCATCCGTGATGTGCTTCTGTTCCCCACGATGAAGCCCTTGGACTAAAATTCCACAATATATAGTGTCTGACGAAACCGGACGGCACAAGATGTAGCAAAAAGGGCTTACAACTACAACTTTTCTACAACTTTTGCTTGAAATCAGACGGCATCAGACGGGCCAAAATGAAGGG
>NZ_CALWUQ010000006.1 GCF_944384695.1 uncultured Agathobaculum sp.
CAATATTCGAGAATGAAGAAAACGAATTATATTCATATAGAAAAGACGAAACAAAAGTACCCATACACCTTAAAGTAACATTAACAATCAAAGAAGCCGCTGAATACAGCAATATAGGAATAAACAAAATTGACACCATGCTTAAACAGCCAAATTGTCCGTTTGTCCTATTTGTTGGTACCCGGAAATTGGTAAAGCGGCGAGAGTTTGAGGAATTTATTCGTCGTGAAATAATCATCTAATTTTCCAGACCGTCAATCACGGAAGATTTATCGGTTATGATTGAAAAAATGGAGTCTTTGTGCTATACTTTATAGTTGCGTTGGACTCTTTTTTTGAGTTAAGAAGGGAGTCCGTACAATGGGAAAAAATTTAAAAGGCAAAGAGTGTGGAAAAGGTATTTGCCAAAGAAAGGACGGTTTATATTTCGCACGATTTTATAGTAAGGACGGCAGACGGCAGGGAAGATATTTTGAAACCTTACCGGAAGCAAAAAACTGGCTTGCTGACGCAAGATATGAAGAACGCCACAGTATAATTGTCACTGCACCAGACATGACAGTAGACAAATGGTTCGATTATTGGATTGAAAATATCGTATGTGACCTTGCTCCGAATACAAAAAGGAATTATAAGGAGCGTTACAAATGGAATATTCAACCTGTAATTGGAACTATGTGCATAGGAGATGTAAAGCCCATGCACTGTAAGGCGGTTCTCAATCGAATGGAAACAACCTATGCAGGCTCAACTATCCGACAGGCTTACATTACAATGGGAACGCTGTTTAAATCAGCAGTTATGAATGATATTATCGCAAAGCACCCTATGAATGGTGTTCGATACACGAAACCCGTTCGGGCTGTTGATGATATTAAGTATCTGACGGTTGATGAACAGGGAAAATTTATGGAAGCGGCAAAGCGTTCACATAATTACAGACAATACGCTTTGTTGTTGGAAACGGGCTTGAGAACAGCAGAATTGATTGGTTTGACATGGGACTCCATAGATTGGAAGAAACGTACTTTGACCGTGAATAAAAGTTTAGAGTATCGGCATAAGCAAGGTTATTGGCGAGCGGGACCACCTAAGACAAAAAAGAGTTATCGAACCATTCCTCTTACTGAAAAGGCATATTCCATTCTTAAAAGCTGCTATGATGAAAGAAACAGCCGGAAAGAAGCCGAAACGCTGTCACAGGTTTTGGAATATACAGACAGCAGAACGGGAGAAAAGAAATGTCTTGTCATGCGAGATTTGGTTTTTATTAACTGGCGAACAGGAGAACCCGCAAAAAACAGTTCTTATGACACACATCTGTATAAGTTGTGTGATGAAGCCGGGATTAAACGCTTTTGTATGCACGCGCTACGTCATACTTATGCGACCCGCGCGATTGAGCGAGGTATGCAGCCGAAAGTCTTGCAGCAACTATTAGGTCATGCAAGTATTAAAACAACTATGGACAGATATGTTCATGTTACGGACGAGTCACTGGTAAACGCAGTACACCTGTTTGAAAATTTTACTCCCACCAGTTAAGAAAAAAGGGTGTAAAAAGGGTGTAAACAAAATAAAGAGAAAGGCAGAAAGCCCGTAAAATCAAGGCTTTCTGGACAGGTAAAGATAGATATGAAATTAGGTATCGTGGGGCTTCCGAATGTAGGAAAGTCCACCTTGTTCAATGCGATTACGCAGGCGGGGGCGGAAAGTGCAAACTATCCCTTCTGCACCATTGACCCCAATGTGGGTATGGTTGCCGTGCCGGATGAGCGTTTGCAGCCGCTGACCGAGCTGTATCATGCGAAAAAGACGACGCCTGCGGTGGTGGAGTTTGTGGATATTGCGGGTCTGGTGCGCGGTGCAAGCAAGGGCGAGGGCTTGGGCAACAAGTTCCTGTCCCACATCCGCGAAGTGGACGCAATCGTGCATGTGGTGCGCTGCTTTGAAAATGAAAACATCGTGCATGTGGAAGGCTCGGTTGACCCGGCGCGCGACATTGAAACCATCAATCTGGAGCTGATTCTTGCGGATATCGAGCATCTGGAGCGCCGCCTGGAGCGCACACGCAAGGCGGCCAAGGCGGATAAGAAGCTGTTGGCAGATGTGGAAATTCTGGAAAAGCTCAAGGCGCATCTGGAAGAAGGCAAGACGGCCCGCACATTTGAGGGCTTTGCTGATGATGAGGATGTGCAGCGTGTCATCGGGGATAGCGACTTGCTGTCTGCGAAAAAGGTGATCTACGCTGCCAATATGGACGAGGCAGGCTTTACCGGCGACAAGACCGAGAACGAGCGTCTGGCGGCTGTGCAGAAAATCGCAGATGCGGAGGGCGCGATGGTGCTGCCCATTTGCGCAAAGCTGGAAGAGGATATCGCGGGCATGGATGCGGAGGAAAAGGAGATGTTCCTGTCCGAGCTGGGCCTGCATGAGTCCGGTTTGGACCGCTTGATTAAGGTATGCTACGATTTGCTCGGCTTGATGAGTTATCTGACTGCGGGCGAGCAGGAAGTGCGCGCGTGGACGATTGCGAAGGGAACCAAGGCGCCGCAGGCGGCCGGCAAGATCCACTCGGATTTTGAGCGCGGCTTTATTCGTGCCGAGGTCATTCAGTATAAGGATTTGATTGAGTTGGGCTCGCTTGCGGCTGCGCGCGAGAAGGGCTTGGTCCGCTCGGAGGGCAAAGAATACGTCATGCAGGACGGAGATGTGGTCCTCTTCCGCTTTAATGTTTAATAATTTCATAAGAAGCAGCAGGAAAGCACCGATTTGTCGGTGCTTTTTTGCTGTTTGGGGACAAAAACGGGCATGCTGTTATTTTACCGAATTGTTATTGCTTCTCCCACTATTGCAGTATATAATAAGAACGGCGAATCATGTCGAAAGACTGTGGATATGCTGGTTTTTGTTTGTTTTGATAAATTGTATGATGTTTTGCATATCTGCATATATAAGTAGCGGAAAAGAGGAAGAACAAGTTGAGCATCCTGACAAAAAAACGGAAGGAAGGAACGCATGTGGCCAAGCACGCTGCGCAGACGGCTGCCCCTAAAACAGGGAAAAAGGGAAAGCGTGTGCCGCTGGCGGTCAAAGTCGCGGGCGGTCTGGTGGCATTGCTGCTGGTGGCACTGTGCGGCTTTACCTATCTGTATCCCAATGTTTTCCCCGGCGTTACGGTTGGGTCAATCCCGGTCGGCGGGATGACGCGGGGCGCGGCAGCGGAGCAAATCATGGAGGAAAGCAAGCCGCTGTATCAAGATGCCAAGCTGTCGCTGACCATCTATGAAACGACGTATGACATCCCGGTGCGCGATGTGCTGGAAAGTGTGGACGGGGAACAGTCGGTGGATAATGCTTATGCGGTGGGCCGCACGGGCAATCCGTTCGCCCGGATGTGGGATGTCATCAAGGCGGCCGTCGGCATGAACGAAGCGCAGATTGCCGCGCAGGTCGACGAGGATGGGCTGACGAAGGCGTTGGAGGAAATCGTTTCCGAGGCGCTGACCGAGCCGGTTGAGCCGACGTGGGAGATTGGTACGGACACGATGACGGTTTACGCAGGCAAGCCGGGCGTGCAGTTTGATACGGATGCGGTGCGCGCGCTGCTGGAGGATAAAATCCGCCTGATGGACTTTGAGCCGTACGAGGTTTCGACTGAATTGACCGACGCGCCGGCCATTGACATTGACAAGATTGCCGAAGCGGTGATTGGGGAACCGGTCAGCGCAACGGTGAGCAAGGAGGATGGGAAAACCATCATCCCGGAAAAAACCGGCGTGCAGTTTGACGTGGAAGAGGCCAGAAGCATCATCGGGGATGGCTCAGCCAAAAGCTATACCATTCCCATCACCACGACGGCTGCCAAGGTGACGGCGGAGGACCTCAAGACCAAGCTGTTTCAGGATACGCTGGCGCAGACCTCCACCTCGCTGGATGAAAGCAATACGGCGCGCACCAACAATGTCCGTTTGGCGGCGGCATCCATCAACGACACAATCCTCAATCCGGGCGATGAGTTTTCGTATAACGGCGTTGTGGGCGAGCGCACCGAGGCGCGCGGCTATAAGCCGGCGGGCGCTTATGTCAATGGGCAGGTCGTCGATGAATTTGGCGGCGGCGTGTGTCAGCCTTCGTCCACCCTGTATATGGCGGTGCTGCGCGCCGATTTGGAGGTCACCGAGCGGCATAACCACTCCTTTACCGTGGCCTATACGCCGCTGGGTGAGGACGCAACGGTGGATTATGGCAATCTGGATTTCCGCTTCAAGAACAATACGGATTATCCCATCAAGATTTTGGCCGAACAGACGAACGGTAAGATGATTATGACCATCGTGGGCACCAAGACCAGCGATAAAACGGTCGACACGCGCACCGAGGTTTTGGAGACTTATACGCCGCAAACGGTGGAGAAAAAAGACAGTTCGATGATGGTCGGACAGACCCGCGTCGAAACCACGCCGATTACCGGTTATTCTACGCGCACCTATAAGGTGATTACAGAAAACGGGAAAACGACCGAGGTGCTGGCCAATACGTCCAACTATGTCAAGCGGGATAAGGTAGTGTATGTTGGCACCAAGCAGCCGACTCCTGCCGCTCCGCAAACGCCGTCGGGCGGCGAGACGGCAGCAAGCGGCTCGACCGGGGAAACCACGACGGGCGAAACGGCCGATACAGCGTCCGATACGCAAGCCGCTTCATAAAAGACAAATCATTAAACTTTGGTAGGAGGATAACGGATGAGACAAGAGTTTACCGCGCAGATGCGCAAGGACATCAAGCGAACCTGTAAAAGGCGGGTCATGGATAATCTGGGCCGCTGCATCGGCATCAACTTTTTGTATATGGTGCCGTTCATGCTGCTGGGCGTGATGCTGTATCTGTCGATGGTCGGCAGAGTGTTTGCCATGGCGATGGCCGGTTATACGGATGAATATATGCTGAGTATGGCGATGACACAAAGCATGAATACCGTTTGGCTGGTGGTGTTCCTGATGATTGTCATCAGCGGCCCGCTGACCTTGGGCATGATGCATTTTTACCTTGCCCTGCAGCGCGGGGAGGAGCCGGGCGTGAGCATGCTGTTCAAGCCTTTTACCTCGCTCCGTTCGATTTGGACGGGTATCAAAATGGAGTTCTGCCTGGCCTTCCGTTCTCTGCTGTGGATGATTGGGCCGACGGTTGTGTACATGGCGCTGGGGTTTTCCGTGGCGTTCGGTGCAGCGATGAGAGGCAATGAAGGCAGCGTATCGACGATACTGACTATCCTGAACATCTTGTATTTCATCGCGCTCATTCCGATTGAGGTCAAGGTGATGACGTACAACGCGGGCTGGGTCATTGTGTGCGGCGATGAGACGCACAGCGTCTGGGATGCAACGCGCACGGCGTCCGCTGCGTTCAAGGGGCAGATGATGAAGCTGTTTGTGTTTGTGCTCAGCTTTATCGGCTGGTATATTCTGCTGTTTGGCATCATCTATCTGTGCAGCGGTCTTGGTGTTGCCGGCTTGCTGATTGTACGGGGCGGCACAGGCGTTGCGATTTTGGTAACGGCAATCATCGCGGCGGTCTGTCTGGCAATCCTGCTGGGCGCATTCCTGAACGCTTATGAGATGACCTCCTTTTTCGGCATGTACGAGTATCTTTCCACTCCGGCTACGCCGTTCACGGGGCCGCAGGATACGTCCTTCACCGACTCCTGGCCGGGACAGGATGGCGACGGCACGGCACAATAAAGCAATATGGATATCGAAACGGCGGGTTTTCCCGCCGTTTCGCGTGCTTGACAGCGCAAAGGCGCAATGCTATAATGAAATCACTATATCGGTTGAAACGCAATGAAGAGGAAAGTACGCGGCGAGGTACGGCTAAGCGAGTCCCGGACGGTGTGAGCGGGGTGCGGAAAACGCAGTGGAAAATGGCCTCGGAGCACCGCACCGACCGGCGGCAAGCCCGCCATAGGCTGCGGCGGGGGATTCCCGTTATTGAATCGGGGTATGGCAGTACCCGCTAAGGCGCGCCGCCGTGAGGGGCGCGTGAAGCAAGGTGGTAACACGGAAGCGTTTCGCTCTCGTCCTTGGATGAAGTTCATTCGGGGAGGAGGGCTTTTTTATTTCTTTGCCAAAGAGCGTATGAAAACGGACGGAATTCCGCAAACCTAAGGATAAAGGAGAAAGACAAGATGGACAAGAAACCCTATTATATCTCAACGGCGATTGCGTACACCTCGGCAAAGCCGCACATCGGCAACACCTATGAAATCGTGCTGGCGGACGCTATCGCGCGCTATAAGCGCCTGACCGGCTATGACGTTTACTTCCAGACCGGCACGGATGAGCATGGCCAGAAGATTCAGGAGAAGGCGGAGGCCGCAGGTATTACGCCGCAGCAGCACGTGGATAACGTGGCGGCTGAGGTCAAGCGCATCTGGGATTTGATGAATACCACTTACGATAAATTTGTGCGCACGACCGACCCGATGCACGAGAAGAAAGTGCAGAAGATTTTCAAAAAGCTGTATGACCAGGGCGACATTTACAAGGGCAGCTATAAGGGCAAGTACTGCAAGCCCTGCGAGTCCTTCTGGACCGAGAGCCAGCTCAAGGACGGCTGCTGCCCGGACTGCGGCCGTCCGGTCGTGGATGCGGAGGAGGAAGCCTATTTCTTCCGCATGAGCAAGTACGCCGACCGCCTGATGAAGCACATCGAGGAGCATCCCGAGTTTATCCAGCCGGAGAGCCGCAAGAATGAGATGGTCAATAACTTCCTCAAGCCCGGTTTGCAGGATTTGTGTGTGTCGCGTACCTCGTTCTCGTGGGGCATCCCGGTGGACTTTGACCCCGGCCATGTCGTTTACGTCTGGCTGGACGCACTGACCAACTATATCACCTTCTGCGGCTATGACCCGGACGGCAACCACGACGAGCACTACAAGCGCTTCTGGCCGGCGGACGTGCATCTGATTGGTAAGGATATTATCCGTTTCCACACGATTTACTGGCCGATTTTCCTGATGGCGCTGGGCGAGCCGCTCCCCAAGCAGGTGTTCGGCCATCCGTGGCTGCTCGTGGGCGAGGGCAAGATGTCCAAGTCGCTCGGCAACGTGATTTATGCGGACGACCTTGTGCGCCTGTTCGGCGTAGACGCGGTGCGCTACTATGTGCTGCATGAGATGCCGTTTGCCAACGACGGCGTGATTTCCTATGAGTTGATTTGCGAGCGCATCAATTCCGAGCTGGCAAACGTGCTGGGCAATCTGGTCAACCGCACGATTGCGATGACCAAAAAGTATTTCGGCGGCGTGGTGCCTGCCCCGGCAGACGCGGAGCCGGTGGATGACGAGCTGAAGGCGGTCGCGCTCGGCCTGCCCGCAGCGGTGGAAAAGCGCATGGCGGATTTGCATGTTGCGGATGCCATCGACGAGGTATTCACGCTGCTGCGCCGCTCGAACAAGTATATCGACGAGACTATGCCGTGGGCGCTGGCCAAGGACGAGGCCAAGAAGGGCCGTTTGGGCACGGTGCTGTATAACCTTTTGGAGTCCATCCGCTTTGCGGCAACCATGCTGCGTCCCTATCTGCCCGACACGGCGGATAAGATTTTCGCGCAGCTGGGCACCGAGGACAAGGGCGTGGAGAGCCTTGCCTCCTTTGGCGGCATGACCGCGGGCGCACCGGTGGGCGAAGCGTCCATCCTGTTTGAGCGCATCGACATCCCGAAAAAACTGGCCGAAATCGAGGAGGAGAAGAAGGCGCAGCAGCAGGCGGAAAAGCCGGCTGTCACCTTCCTGCCGGACATCCCGTTTGACGACTTCTGCAAGGTCGATATGACCGTGTGCAAGGTGCTGGCCTGCGAGAATGTCAAGAAGAGCGAAAAACTGCTGAAATTCCAGCTGGACGACGGTTCGGGCACACCGCGCCAGATTCTGTCGGGTATCGCCAAGTACTACAAGGCGGAGGAACTCGTCGGCAAGACGGTTGTCGCCGTGACCAACCTGCCGCCGCGCAAGATGATGGGACAGGAGTCGAACGGTATGCTGCTGTCCGCTGAAAAGGACGGCAAACTCAATCTCATCATGCTGGATGATGCGATTGAAGCCGGCTCGAAGCTGTGCTAAAATGAAAGAGCGAAAGGGGCTGCGGTCTGACGCAGCCCCTTTTGGATAAGCAGGCGCGATATCCGCGCCGGAAATGAGGAAGAATAGATGCGGGCACTGATTCAGCGTGTATCGCATGCGTCGGTCACCATCGACGGCGCGGTGCACGGACAGATTGGGCAGGGCTTTCTCGTCCTGCTCGGTATAACGGATGGGGATACGGTGGAGGACGCGGTTTATCTGGCGGATAAAACGGTCAAACTCCGCGTGTTCACCGACGAAAACGATAAAATGAACCGGTCGCTGTCCGACGTTGGCGGCGGGATTCTGGTTGTCTCGCAGTTTACGCTGTACGGCGACTGCAAAAAGGGCAACCGCCCGAGTTTTACCGCAGCGGCGCGGCCGGAAACGGCGATTCCGCTGTACGAAGCGTTTATCGCGCGCTGCCGCGAGAGCGGCCTGCCGGTTGAGACCGGTGTGTTCGGCGCAGATATGAAGGTGGATTTGCTCAACGATGGGCCGGTCACCCTGTGGATGGACACCGCGCAGATGCGGTGATGGAAAGGAGAACCTTGTTTATGAAAATCATGCAGCTTTGTGTTGGTCCGGTAGCGACCAACTGCTATATTGTTTATGACGAAAGCAGTCGAGAGGCCGCGGTCATCGACCCGGGCGACAATGCGCCCTCGATTCTGCATGCGATTGCGGAGGAAAAACTGACGGTCAAGTATGTGCTGCTGACGCACGCGCATTTCGACCATATCCTCGCCGCACATGAGGTGCTGGAAAAGACGGGCGCAAAATATGTCGTGCCGGAAGGCGACTTATGGCTGCTCAAGCATGAGAACATGCGCCCGTTCCGCGCGCTGGCGCGCGGCTATATCGAGGATACGCCGGATATTGTGGCAAACGAGGGCACGCAGGTCACCTTTGGCGGCCTGACCGCGACCTATATGAACACGCCCGGCCACACGCCCGGCTCGTCAGTCATCCAGATTGAGGATTGCCTGTTTACGGGCGATACGCTGTTCCGCCATGAGTGCGGCCGTTGCGATTTGGAAGGCGGCGATTTCAGCCAGATGCTGCACTCGCTTAAGCGACTGTACGATTTGGACGGCGACTATAAGGTGCTGCCCGGCCATGAGGGCTTATCTACCTTGTCCGAGGAGCGGGTGGCCAACTCCTATATGTTGCAGGCGGTCGGCAAGTGATGGTTTACACCATGGAAGGGCATGCGCTCAAGCATGCGGTGGAGGAAATGCTGTTTCATCTGCTGCCGACGGTCACGCTGACGCATGCGGATGGCATCCATGCGGACGAGGACGACTGGTGCCGCAGCATTTTGACCGAGACGGACGGACAGGCGCAGGCCAAGGCAATCGTCTGTTTGGACGGCACGGTGCGCGAGAGCGAGAGCCGCGCGCCGGTCGCGGGGCTTGCGCCGCTCGACTACAAGCGCACGGTCACCGAGCTGGTGAAAACGACCGTATATGACGCGGTCGTGCCTGCGCTGCCCGAACCGCCGGTCTGGGGCAGCTTGACCGGCGTGCGTCCGGCCAAGCTCGCGCGCGGCTTAATCGAGCGCGGCATGAGCCGCGGCGAGGCGGCGGTATATCTGCGCGAGCATTTCCACGTATCGTCCGCGCGCACCGCGCTGACCATCCGCGCGGCGGCGACTGCGATGGAGCTGGACCGTGCCATCGGGCCGGATGATATTTCGCTTTATGTTGGCATTCCGTTCTGCCCGTCGCGGTGCTACTACTGTTCGTTTGTTTCGTCTACAACCGCGCAGTCGGGCCATCTGATTGAGTCGTATCTGGACACGCTGTGCCGTGAGGTCGAGGAGACTGCTGCGCTCGTGCGCGAGGCGGGCAAGCGGGTGCAGAGCGTGTATATCGGCGGCGGCACGCCGACCACGTTGGACGAAACACAACTGGCGCGCTTGCTGGCGGCGCTGGAAAAAAACTTTGATTTTTCCGCGCTTCGTGAATATACTGTGGAAGCGGGCAGGCCGGATACCATTACGCCGGAGAAGCTTGCGGCGCTGCGGGCGGCCGGCGTCGGACGTGTGAGCATCAATCCGCAGTCGATGGACGATGCGGTGCTCGCGGCCATCGGGCGGCGGCACAGCGCGCGGGACGTGCTGCGCGCTTATAACGAGGCGCGGCAGGCGGGTTTTGACGCTATCAATATGGATGTGATTGCGGGCCTGACCGGTGACACGGCGGACAGCTTCGCCCGCACGATGGATGCGCTCATCCGTCTTGCACCGGAGAATATCACGGTGCATACGCTGGCCATCAAGCGCGGCGCGGATTTGAGCGATAAGGCGGCGGCTGCCGCGCAGCGTGATACGGTTTCGCGCATGCTGGACGGCGCTGCGCACGCGCTGCAAACGGCGGGCTATGGGCCATACTATCTGTACCGGCAGAAGTTTACCGCCGGCGGCTTTGAGAACGTCGGCTGGTGCAAACCGGATACCGAATGCTTTTACAATGTGACCATGATGGAGGAATTGCAGACCATTCTGTCACTCGGCGCGGGCGGCGTGTCCAAGCGCGTCGAGCGCGCGACCGGTTGGATTGAGCGGACGAATAACCCGAAATATCCGCTCGAGTACATTCGCGCGGCTGACCGGCTGGCAGACGGCAAGCGCAAGCTGCTATTTCCCAAGCAATAAGGAGGGAACAGGTTATGGCGGAATACACGCTCAAATATATCAATCACCGCGCGCGGTACGATGCGGCGGAGTTCATACGCGATTGCGAGCACAAATACCATGCGCAGGTGCTTGCTGTGGCGGAAGAGATTGCGCGCAACAGCACGCACAAACCGATTGTGCTCATCAACGGGCCGTCCTCGTCGGGCAAGACCACGACCAATGACCGCATTGCGCGTGCGCTGGAGACGCATGGCATCCATGCGGAGATGATTTCGATGGACGATTATTACCGCACGGTCGGCACCTACGAAATCCCGCCCGACCCGGAAAACGGGGTGCCCGATTTGGAAAGCCCGGAGTGCATGAACCTGCCGCTTTTGAGCCAGCATCTGGCGCAGCTGGCGGAAGGGGAGGAAATCAGTCTGCCGCGGTTTGATTTTGAAACGCGCAGCTCGATTCCCGATGCGCGCACGCTGCGGCTCGACCCGGACGAGGTGGTGCTCATCGAGGGCATCCACTCGTTCAATCCGGTCATTATGGGCGATTTGGCGCATGCGGCGACCGGCGTGTATTTGTCGGTGGCCAGTACGGTCGTGCCGGAGGAAGGGCCGCGTCTGGAGCCGTATATGCTGCGCTTTCTGCGCCGCGCTATGCGGGACAGCCTGTTCCGCAATTCCCCGGTTGAGGACACCCTGCATCAGTGGAATTCGGTGCGCCGGGGCGAGCGGCTGTATATCGCGCCGTATCGCGGGCAGGCTAACCTGACGGTGGATACGTTTCTGCCGTATGAGTTCTCCATCCTGATGCAGCATTTGACGCCGCGGCTGCAGCAGAATGCGCAGGCGTTGGCCGAAGCCGACCTTGCGCCGCTCAGCGCGGTGCTGGGACAGGCGGCGCCGATTGATTATGCGGATTTCATTCCGGAGGATTCGGTATTGCATGAGTTTATCGGCTGAAACAGGTGCAAAACCTTGCTTTTTGGCAGGGTGTGAAGTATAATAAACCAAATGTGGCGGTGTTTGGCCGCACGGAAGGAGCGATGGACGATGGATGCAAAGGTACAATCGTTTCTGGACAAAATCAAGGTGATGGCGGAAAAGACCGGAAAGGCGGCCGGCTATGCGGCGGATGTCGCGGGCAAAAAGGCGACGGAGCTGGCCGGCGCGACCCGCATCAATTTGCAGATTTTCGACCTCAACACCGAGTGCGAGGTGCTCTATAAGGAAATCGGCAGGATGGTTTACGAGCTGCACCGCGGCAGCGAGGTTTCCAATGACGAAATGGATGAGAAAATCGCCGCGGTAGACGCAAAGCAGGAGAAGATTGCGGCTTTGCGCGAAGAGCTGGCGGGCATGCGGACGCTTGTGGTCTGCCCGCACTGCGGAAAGACATGCAGCCGGGAGGATGCATACTGCTCGGGCTGCGGTGGCGCGCTGTGAACTCATATTTCGGAGCGCCCTGCCATACGGTACTATAAGAAAAAGCAAAGGGCGTGTAGCGTTTGCAGCGAAAAAAACAGAATTTTATCCAAGGTGCGGTCATTTTGATGGTTGCGAGCCTGATTGTCAAAGTAATCGGCGCGTTTTTCCAGATTCCGCTGCAGAACATGATTGGCGGGGAGGAGTCCCCGGCCTTCGGCCTGTTCAGCGCGGCGTACCGCATCTATACGGCCATGCTCATCATCTCGACGGTCGGCCTGCCTGCCGCACTTTCTAAAATGGTGGCTGAGGCGACTGCCTGCGGGCGGGAGCGCGAGGTGCGCCGGATTGTGCGCGTGGCGGCGTGCATTTTTGTGCCGGTCGGTGTGCTGGGCACGGTGGTGCTGTTCTTCGGCGCGGGTACATTTTCGGATTGGATTAAAAACCCGGATGCGCAGCTGGCTGTTATGGCCATTGCGCCAAGCGTGGCGATGGTGGCCGTTTTGTCCGTGTTCCGCGGCTATTATCAGGGGCGTGCCAATATGGTGCCCACTGCGGTGTCGCAGGTCATTGAGGCGATGGGCAAGCTGTTTGCGGGTCTGGGGCTTGCGTATTATGCCAAGCAGAACGGAATGGAGGATGCGGTCGTCGCGGCGCTGACCGTGCTGGGCGTTACGCTGGGCGAGGTCGTGGCGGCAGGGTATATGCTCGTTCAGGCGGGCATCAGCCGACGGCGCAGTGAGCCGGTGCACCTGCTGAGCGATGCGGTGCGGCCGACGCGGGAGCTGGCTAAAACGCTGCTTTCCCTGTCCATTCCGATTACAATCAGCTCGGCGGTCATGAGCCTGACCGATTTGATTGACGTGGCACTGATTGCCGCGCGGCTGCAAAGCCCGGCGGTCGGCATGACGGCCGAGGCGGCAACGACTGCCTACGGCATCTATACGGGCACGGTCAACTTCTTTAACCTGCCGCAGACGCTGATTACGGCGCTGGCGGTCAGCGTGCTGCCCACCATTGCCAGCGCGCGGGCATCGCAGAATTTCACCAAGGTGTCCAAAACCATGGGAACGACGCTGCGCCTGACCATGATTATCACGCTGCCGGCGGGCGCGGGATTTTTGCTGCTGTCCGGCCCGATTCTGCGGATGTTCTATTCTGTGGGCGTGTCCGAGCAGGGCGGCCCGCTTATGGCGGTGCTGGGCTTTGCCGTGCCGGCGGTGGCGCTGGTTGCGGTGACGAACGCCACTTTACAGGCGTTTGGACGCATTGATTTGCCGCTCATTTCCATGTTTTTGGGTGCGGTGGTCAAAATGCTGGGCGATTATTATTTGATTGGCAACCCGGCTTTCGGCATCATCGGCGCGCCAATCAGCACGGCGGTGTGTTACTGGCTGATTGCGCTGCTCAACCTGTTCCACATTGGACGGTTGTCGCATGCGTTGCCGCCGCTGGGGAAAACAGCGGGACGGCCGCTCGCGGCGACGGTCGGCATGGGCGCGGCAACCTATATTTGCCATACCGTGCTGCTGCGGGTGCTGGGCACGGCGCCCGGTACGCTTTTGGATAAGCTGGTGACGTTGGTTGCAATCGCGGTGGCGGCGGCGGTGTATGTTGTTTTGCTGCTGATGCTGCGCGCCATTGAGCGCGAGGATGTGCTGCTGCTGCCAAAGGGCGAGAAAATTGCCAATCTATTACATTTGAAGTGAGCGGGAAGTGCAAAAAATGGTTGATTTTCAGCGAAAAGAACAATATGATTTTGAGGATTTGCTGCGGATTATGGAAATCCTGCGCGCGCCGGACGGCTGCATGTGGGATAGGGAGCAGGACCATCAGTCCATCCGCCGCAATTTTATCGAGGAGACATATGAGGTCTGTGAGGCGATTGATGAGCAGGACGCCGAGCATCTGAAAGAAGAACTGGGCGATGTGCTGTTGCAGGTCGTGTTCCATACGCAGATGGAAAAGGAAAAGGGCGTATTCGACATCGGTGACGTCGCGGATGGGGTGTGTAAAAAGCTGATTTTCCGGCATCCGCACATTTTCGGCTCGGTGGAGGTCGGCTCGTCCGAGGAAATCCTGCGCAACTGGGATGCGCTCAAGCGGGTGGAAAAGCATCAGGAGACCGATACCTCCGCGCTCGACAGCGTGGCGCGCAGCCTGCCCGGCCTGATTCGCGCGGAAAAGCTGCAAAAGAAAGCGGCGAAGGTTGGCTTTGACTGGGAAAACGTGCAGGGCGCGTTCGATAAGGTTGCAGAGGAAACCGCGGAATTGCAGCAGGCGATGGGCGGCAGCGGCGACGCCGAAGAGGAATTGGGCGACCTGCTGTTTGCGGTGGTCAATGTGGCGCGGCATCTCAAGGTCGACCCGGAGCGCGCACTGGAAAAGACCTGCAATAAGTTTATCAGCCGCTTTGCGTCGATGGAGCGGCAGGCGCGCGCGGATAAGCGGACGCTGTCCGAGCTGTCGCTTGAGGAGCTGGACGCGCTTTGGAATAAAGCAAAGGAAACGGAATGACGAACGGAGGAACACGCATGAAGAAAAGCGAATTTGTTACGCTCATTGCGGACAAAACCGGGCTGTCGAAAAAGGATACGGAAAAGACGATGGATGCGATTTTTGCGGCCATCGGCGATGCGCTTGCGTCCGGTGACAAGGTGCAGATTGCCGGCTTTGGCTCCTTCGAGACCAAGGAGCGCGCCGCGCGCACCGGCCACAATCCGCGCACGGGCGAGGAGATTTCGATTGCGGCGGCAATGACGCCGGTCTTTAAGCCCAGCAAAACTCTCAAGGATAAGGTGGATATGAAGTAACGTGAGATTGGATAAATACCTCAAGGTCTCCCGCCTGATTAAGCGCCGTACCGTGGCAAACGATGCGTGTGACGCCGCGCGCATCACGGTCAACGGCAAGCCTGCCAAGGCTTCGTATCAGGTGAAAACGGGTGACATCATTGAAATCGCTTTCGGCCAGCGCACCATGAAGGTGGAGGTGCTCGCCATCGCGGAGCACGCCCTCAAGGCGGACGCTGCCGCCCTGTATCGGGAGATTTCCTGATTGGGTGCTAAAACATCCCGCCCCTTCATAGGATGAAGGGAGCGGGATGTTTTTTACAGGGAGGGAATGGCTGATGGCATCCGAAGAACGCAACAGGGAAATGCCGCATAATATCATTCTGGAAGGCCGGGAGAAGCTGTCGATTTCCGGCGTCCTGGATGTGCAGAGCTTTGATGAAGAACAGGTGCTGCTGGAAACCGTGCGCGGGATGGTGGTGGTGCGCGGGCAGGGGCTGCATGTTGAGCGGCTGCAACTGGAAGCCGGCGAGCTGATTGTCGAAGGTGAGATTGGTCTAATCGAATATGACGACAGCGTGCAGCCGCGCGGCAGTTGGTTCAAGCGGTTGTTCGGCGGGTGAAGCGGCATGGAGGTGTTTTCCAATCAGGAGCAGCTGCGGCTGTTTCTGCAAAGCATCCTGTTGGGCGTGGGCCTCGGCGTGGTGTATGACCTGCTGCGTGCGCCCCGGCGGGTGTTTGGGTTCGGTTGGGCTGCGACGGCGGTATGCGATATGCTGTTTTGGCTGGTGCTGCTGGCGGCGCTGTTTGAATTCAATCTGTTATTTGCGGCAGGGCAGAACCGCTATTTTGTGCTGGCCGGTGCCGCTGGCGGTGCAGTGCTATATTTTCAGCTGCTCAGCGGCGTGGTGCTGGCAGTGCTGGAGGGTGTGCTGCGGGGGCTGGTGCGCTTTGCGGCCTGTCTCGGCTGGCTGGGCAGGACCATCCGGCAGCGCTGGCGGCAAAGTCCGCTGATAGGAAGAATCCGATTTTTTGCAAAAAAGTTTGCAAAACCCTCTTCCATTTTTCGAGGGAAAGGTATAAAATAAAATTCGGATCAGTTTGACGCGGACAGACAGTACGAGGTGAGAAAACGTGTCGAAGCGGAAAATGCCGGTAGTGGTAAAAATAGCGATGCTGGCGTTTTTGCTTTATGCAGTGGTCACAATCGTTCGGCTGCAATCGCAGATAGCGGATAAGCGGACAGAGTTGGACTCCCTGAACCAGCAGGTGCAGGAATATCAGGAGGCCAACGAACTGCTGCGGCAGGAAATGCAAAACGGCATTACTGAAGAGGATATCAGCGAGCTGGCCCGTTCGGAGCTGAGCTATGCGGAACCCGGTGAACGTGTTTTTGTAGACACCTCCAGCCGGTAAAAGGGAAAAGATTAACGGAGGCAAAAAAACTTATATGGATTTGGCAGTGGGAACGATTGTAGAAGGTAAGGTAACGGGCATTACCAAATTCGGCGCGTTCGTTGCGTTGCCGGAGGGCAAGTCGGGCATGGTGCATATCTCGGAGGTTGCGTCCAGCTTTGTCAACGACATCAAGGATTTTCTGCAGGAGGGGCAGACGGTCAAGGTCAAGATCATCAACATCGATCAGGCCGGTCGCATCAACCTGTCGATCAAAAAAGCGCAGCCACAGGAGCATCGGCCGGAGCGGTCAGGCGGTTTTGCGGCCCGTCAACCGCGTTTTCAGCAGCGTTCCGCTGCACCGCGCGGGCGTGCGGCACAGCAGCCGAAGGATCCTGCGACGATGAGCTTTGAGGATAAATTGAAGGCGTTTATGTCGGACAGTGAAAGCCGTCAGGCGGATGTCCGGCATGCGACCGACCGCAAAAACGGTTCGCGCAGACGCAGATAAGCAGAAAAACCGAGGGCGACCTCGGTTTTGTTTTTATTCCTCTATATCCGACAGATTTTGCGCAATCTCATAAAAAATGCGCCCTTCCTTGCGGAAGAGCGCCAAAAGTAGGATTGTGGGGATAAAGATATGAACGGTGCATGGCAGCTTTTCAACTGCCATGATTAATATACCATATTTTCCCAATTGTGTCAATGCTTTTTTCAAAGAGGTTTTCATGGAACAACTGTTAATCAAAAACGTAACCGTTTGGACGATGGACGAGGCGGACACGCGCTTTTTCGGCTGGGTGCTGCTGGAGGACGGAAAGATTGCCGCCACCGGTACGCAGGCGCCGCCGGATTGCGAACAGGTGCTCGACGGCGCGGGCGGGGTGCTCACGCCCGGACTCATCGACATCCATTCCCATCTCGGCCTATATGAGGACGGGCTGGGCTTTGAGGGTGCGGACGGCAACGAGGATACCGATCCGGTTACGCCGCACTTGCGCGCTATCGACGGTGTCAACCCGATGGACCGCGGCTTCCGTGAGGCGGTCGAGGCGGGCGTGACCGCGGTGGCGGTCAGTCCGGGCAGCGCCAACCCGATTGGTGGGCAGATTGCGCTGCTCAAGACCGCAGGGCGACGGGTAGACGATATGGTGCTCAAAGCGCCGCTTGCCATCAAGTTCGCGCTGGGGGAGAACCCTAAATCGGTTTATCATGACAAGGATGAAAGTCCGGTCACCCGCATGGCGACTGCGGCGCTCATCCGTGAGCAGCTTTACAAGGCCAAGGAATATCTGGCGCGGCGCGAACGTGCCGAAAGCGACCCGGAGGATGATGGGCCAGATTACGATATCAAGCTGGAAGCGCTGCTGCCGCTGCTGTGGGGCAAGATTGAGGCGCACTTCCATGCGCATCGTGCGGACGATATTTTTACCGCGCTGCGCATTGCCAAGGAATTCGGCATCAAGCCGGTCATCGTGCATGGTACGGAGGCGCATCTGGTGGCGGATTTGCTGGCAGAGGAGGGCGTACCGGTCGTGAGCGGACCGTATATGACCGACCGCTCTAAACCGGAATTGCGCAACCTGACTGACGCTGCGCCGGGTATACTTGCCCGCGCGGGCATCCCGACCGCGATTACAGTCGACCATCCGGAAATTCCGCTGCGGCTGCTGCCGATGGCGCTCCTGCTTGCCGTGCGTGCAGGCATGGATAAAACCGACGCGCTGCGCGCAGTCACCACGGTGCCGGCGCGGATTGCGGGCATGACGCACCGCATTGGCAGCCTGCAAGTCGGCATGGATGCAGACTGCGTGTTGTGGAGCGGCGACCCGCTGGATTTTGCAACTCAGGTGCAGGCCGTTTGTGTGAGCGGCGCACTGGAATACAGGAGGACAACATGAGAACGATTGACGTTTCGGAAGTAACAAAGCTGGTGCGGCAGCTGTGCATCGACGCAAATTATTACCTGCCCGCCGACTTGCGGCAGGCATTTGTGGACGGGCAGAAGGCCGAGCAGTCGCCGCTGGGCAAGGAGATTTTCGGGGAGATGATTGCAAACTGCGACTTGGCGCGCGCAAACGACGTGCCCGTGTGTCAGGATACCGGTATGGCAATCGTATTTGCCGAGGTCGGGCAGGACGTGCATCTGACCGGCGGCGCGTTTGAGGATGCGGTGACCGAGGGCGTGCGCCGTGGCTATATCGACGGGTATCTGCGCCTGTCCGTGGTGGGAGACCCCCTGCGCCGCGAAAATACCAATGACAACACGCCTTGCGTGCTGTACACCTCGATTGTGCCGGGGGATAAGGTACGCATTACGGTTGCGCCCAAAGGCTTCGGCTCGGAAAACATGAGCGCAATGAAGATGTTCACGCCCGCCGCGACCAAGGAACAGATTGTGGACTTTATTGCGGACGCCTGCATCCATGCAGGCTCCAATCCCTGTCCGCCGATTGTGATTGGCGTGGGCCTGGGCGGCACGAGCGACAAGGCGGCGTTCCTTGCCAAGCGTGCGCTGCTGCGTCCGGTGGGCGAGCACAACGCCGACCCGCTGTATGCAGAGATGGAACAGGCGATTCTGGATAAGGTCAACGCTTCGGGCGTCGGCCCGCAGGGGCTCGGTGGCACAGTGACCGCGCTTTCCTGCGCAATCGAACCGTTCGGCACGCATATCGCGGGCCTGCCGTGCGTGGTCAATATTTCCTGTCATGTCACGCGCCATGCGGATGGCGAGATTTGAGGAACGATTGGGGAAAGCGCTGAACAATTTGTGAACTTGCGTAAAATAGATTGGACAATATGCCGTAAGACGTGGTATACTGAATATAGCAAAACCCATATGGTGACCGGAGTGATTCACGGCCGGTTTTGCCAAAGTATCTTGGGCATTTTGCCCGATAGGAGATGATGTTATGAAGTTTACCATCGTCGAGAGAAAAATGAAAATTGACGACGATCTGCGGCAATACGCGCTGCGCAAGGTTGAAAAACTGGATCGGTATTTCCATCAGGATTCCGATACGACGCTGACCTTTAGCGAGCTGCGCGGCAAGCAAACGGTGGAAATTACAGTGCGCCAGTCCGGACTGGTTGTGCGCGCAGAAGAAACCACGACCGATATGTTTGCATCCGTGGACGGCGCAATCAGCAGCATCGAGCGCCAGATCCGTAAGCACAAGACCCGTTTGGAAAAGCGGCTGCGCGAGGGCGCGTTTGATAAGATTGCCGAGCAGCAGGCTGCACTGTCGGAAGAGGATTTCGATATTGTGCGCCGCAAGAAGTTTGACGTTAAGCCCATGAGTGTGGACGAGGCGATTTTGCAGATGAATCTGCTGGACCATCAGTTCTACTTCTTCCGCAACGCGGACGACGACAATATCCATGCGGTCGTTTACAAACGTGCGGCGGGCGGCTACGGCCTGATTGAAGGCGAGGAATAAAAAGCGGAAGGGAAAGGTTGTCGGGATGATATCCGGACAGGCTTTCCGGCACAACGAAACAAAGGCCGGCGGCACTTCTGCCGCCGACCTTTTCTGAGGAAAGGAAGCTATGAATCTTTGCGATATGGATGTAATCCGTGCGGTGCTGGCAAAGCACGGATTCCGCTTTTCCAAGTCTCTGGGCCAGAATTTCCTGACGGACCAGAGCGTGCCGCAGCGCATCGCGGCGAAAAGCGGCGCGGCAGAAGCGGGTAATGTTGTCGAGGTCGGCCCGGGCATGGGCTGCCTGACCGCCGAGCTGTGCCGCGTGGCGGGGCGGGTCGTCGCGGTCGAGCTGGACCGCGCGCTGCTGCCCGTGCTGGACGAGACCTTAGCGGAGTTTGACAATTTCGAGGTCGTGCAAGGCGATGTGCTTGCACTCGACCTTGCCGCGCTGTGCACAGAAAAATTCGGGGATGCCCGCGCGGTCGCATGCGCCAACCTGCCGTATTATATCACCACGCCCGCGATTACCGCACTGCTCGAGAGCCGTGCGTTTGAAAAAATCACGGTCATGGTGCAGAAAGAGGTGGCGCAGCGTATCTGCGCCGCACCCGGAACGGCAGCATACTCGGCCTTTTCCATCTACGTGCAGTATCATGCCGCAGCGGAGATGTTGTTTGACGTGCCGGCGGATTGCTTTGTACCGCGACCCAAAGTGGATTCTGCGGTGTTGCAGCTGACTCCGCTGCCCCAGCCTGCGGTCGAGACGCGGGACGAAAAGCTGTTCTTTGCGCTCGTGCGTGCGGCATTCAATATGCGGCGCAAAACGCTGGTCAATGCGCTCGGTCCGGTGCTGGGCGGTGCGCTGGGCAAGGACGGCATCGCGGCGCTTGTGGAATCGGTCGGGCTGGATACGCGCGTGCGCGGTGAACGGCTGAGCCTTGCGGAGTTTGCACGGCTGACGGACGCTGCGGCGGAACGCTTGCAGGAGCAGTAAGCCGTCGCGCAGCTATGGACAAAAAGGGGGACCTGACCGGTGTCAGATCCCCAGAACGAGCAGCACGCCAATCAGGATGAGCTGCTCCCAGTCTACCTCGCCGCCGTCGTCGGACAGCAGAAACCAGACGATGATGAGTGCAATGATGGTATCCGCGTCCAGCCGGATGTTTTGCAGGCGGCCGGACAGCCCGCGTGACAGCTCCGCCAGCACAGAGGCGGTTTGCCCGCTCTGCGGCGGATGGTGCGATACCGTTTCGTTATGTAGCGGCGCGCTGGGCGCGGCTTCGGTCAGATAGCGGTTGTACAAAAACGGTTAACCCCCTTTCGCATCAAAGCGCGCGCGTGCCGTCATCGGGCGGCGCGGTACCGTCTGCTTGGTTGAGCTGACCGAATTGGCCGAGCGCTGCACGCGCCATACGCGCCATGCTGACCAGACGCATGGCGTGGTCGAACTGGCCCGCGACCTCATCGGTGACGAATGGCTTGAGCGCGCCCAAAAGGGCGCGCTTTTCCTGTTTGACTGCGCTTTGTCCGCTCTGGACGATAGCGCCGAACACGGGCAAGGCCCGCTCCATCCATTCGGCGGTCGGGTCGTACTCCTTGGCGGAGGACGGCGCGGATTGCTCCGCTCCGCCCAGCATGCCGGAGACGGTTTTCATCGCGTTTTGCAGCGCTTCCGGGTCGCTCAGCAGGGAGGACAGCATATCGTTATCCATAGCGGGGCCTCCTTATTTGCCGAAGATTTTTTTGAGCTGGGCGGCAAGGCTTGCGCCTTCTTCGGTCTGCATCAGCTGCCGCGCCAGACGGGCGGCCTCCCCCATATCGCCGCGCTGGGCGGCCTGCGCGGCGCGCTCCAAATCGGCTGCGTGACGGTCGGAGATGATGCGGGCGGCTTTCTGGCCGTCCGGTGTGCGCAGCGCGGCCTGTAGCTGCGCGAGCGCATCGGTTTTTCCGGCTTGCTCCGCGATGCGGCGGAGCATTTCCTCTTGATTGGGCATAGTTCCCATCCCTTTCCATGCATCGTTTGTTGCCAGTATATGCGGCGCAATGGAAAAATGTGAGGGAGAGGGTTTACAAGCGTGCAATCCCGTTGTAAAATACTGCTGTGTCGCCGGAAGGGAGGCAGAGCCTTGAAGATACTGATTTTTACCGATTCGCATGGTTATAATGTGAGCATGGCCTGCGCGGTCGAACGGGAAGCGCCGGATATGGTGCTGCATCTGGGTGATCATACAGATGATGCGCGGGAGCTGGAAAGCGTGTTTCCGCAACTGACGGTATGTGGGGTGCGCGGCAACAATGACTTTTTTGACCGGAGCGCGCCCGAGCATGCTGTGGTCACACCCGACGGCGTGCGCATTTTTCTGACGCATGGACATCGGGAGCAGGTATATGCGCGCGAAGGCAAGCTGGTAGCGCAGTATGCGCGGGAGGAAGGCTGCGGCCTTGCGTTCTTCGGGCATACGCATCGTATGTATCTGGAGCGCATCCATGGTGTACTGGTCTGCAATCCGGGGAGCATCAGCCTGCCGCGCGGCGGTCCGGCAAGCTACGGTCGGTTGATGGTGGAAAACGGTCAGGCCCGCCTGCTGGAACTGGTCGATGAGGACGGCAAACTGCTGCGGCGCGAGAAAATTGGACGGTAAGGGGAAAAGAAATGCTTTTGGCAATTGACGTAGGCAACACCAACATGGTGTTTGGATTATATGAGGGGGAAAAACTGCGCGGGACGTTCCGCATTTCGACCAATGCGGAGCGTACTTCGGACGAGCTGGGCATGCAGATTTCGCAGTATTACCACTTTCACGGCATTGACCGCAACGAGACGCGGGCGGTCATCATCGCATCGGTCGTGCCGCCGGTGATGTATACGCTCATCAACGCGATTCGCAAGTATCTGCGGGTGCGGCCGGTGATTGCGGGGCGGGATGTGGATATCGGTATTGAAAACTGCTATGCCAACCCGCGCGAGGTCGGCGCCGACCGGCTGGTGAACGCGGTGTCCGCGGTGCGCAAGTACGGCAAGCCGCTGGTGATTGTGGATATCGGCACGGCCACCACGTTTGACGCAATCGACGAAAACGGCAGCTATCAGGGCGGCGCCATCTTTCCGGGTATCAAAGTGGCGATGGAGGCGTTGTTCCTCAAGGCGTCCAAGCTGCCGCGCGTGGATATCGAGCGGCCGGAGCATGCCATCGGCAAAACCACGGTGCAGTCCATGCAGTCGGGCGCGGTGCGCGGCTATGTCGGCGCGCTGAGCGGCATCATCACGGATATCCGCAAGGAGCTGGGCGGAAAGGCGCGCGTCATTGCCACGGGCGGCATGGGCCGCATGATGGCGGAATACTGCGATTTGATTGATGAGGTCGACCCCAACCTGACGCTGGAAGGCTTGCGGCTGATTTATGAAAACAACCGTCCCGCGTTTGAGGGGCGCGGGCTGAACAGTGAAACCTGCCTGATTGAAGCGACGGAGGAAAACGGCTGGGACACCAAGTAACGCCCAAACAGACAGAAAAAACGACGCAGGCATGCCTGCGTCGTTTTTGTGTATCAGACGAATCATTTTGTGATAGGATAAGAAGGGCAGACCGCGCCGAGCGGACAGTTTTCGCATTTGGGATTGCGCGCGGTGCAGTGCTCGCGGCCGAACAGCACCAGACGGTGGCAAAAGTCCGAGGACTCAGCCGGGTCGATGAGTTTGCGCAGCGCGTTTTCGACCTTAACGGGGTCTTTCTCATTTTTCACAAAGCCCAGCCGGTTGGAAAGGCGGATGCAATGTGTGTCGGTCACGATGGCGGGCTTGCCGAAAATATCTCCCAAAATCAGATTTGCCGTTTTACGGCCGACGCCGGGGAGCTTCAGCAAATCCTCCATGTTGTCCGGCACCTTGCCGTCAAATTCGCTCAGCAGCATGATGGCGCAGGCTTTCAGGTCGCGCGCCTTGGTGCGGAACAGGCCGCAGGTTTTGATGGCCTCCGCAATTTCCTCTTCCGGGGCTTGCGCATAGCTTTCCAGCGTGGGGAACTGCTTGAACAGCGTTTCGGTCACAATATTCACGCGCGCGTCCGTGCACTGGGCGGACAGGCGCGTGGCAAACAGCAGCTCGTAATCATGCGTATAATGCAGCGCGCACACCGCCTCGGGATAGACCTCGCGCAGAAGTTCGGTCACGGCGTGGGCGCGTTCTTTTTTGGTCATGGGAATCCTCTCCTGACAGCGTAGATATTATTATCATAACATATCTGGGGGAGAATGCAAGCATTGCCGCGCGATTTAACATTTTCAACATAATGCGCGGAGAAGCGGGAATAAAATCTATCTGTTTGCCAATAGCATCAAAGGTTAAAATGTGGTTTAATAAAATAGCAGAATAAAATCACACGTTTTGGAGGTTGAAAAATGGTACGCGAAGCAATGGAATTTGTAAAGGCGTATGACCCCGAGCTGGGCCGCATGATTCAGGCGGAGTACGACCGTCAGGCTCGCAATATTGAGCTGATTGCATCTGAGAATATTGTCAGCGAAGCGGTTTTGGCAGCAATGGGTTCGGTGCTCACCAATAAATATGCAGAAGGTTATCCGGGCAAGCGCTACTACGGCGGCTGCGAATGTGTCGATGAGGTGGAAAACCTGGCCATCAAACGTGTGTGTGAAGTGTTCGGCGCGAAGTATGCCAATGTGCAGCCCCATTCGGGCGCACAGGCCAATATGGCGGTGTATCAGGCACTGTGCCAGCCGGGCGACACCGTGCTGGGTATGAGTCTGGACAACGGCGGCCATCTGACGCATGGTTCGCCGGTCAACCAGTCCGGCCTGCTGTATCATATCGTATCCTATGGCGTGGATGACAACGGCTATATTGATTATGATGCGGTACGTGATTTGGCCAAGAAGGAAAAGCCCAAAATGATTATCGCAGGTGCGTCCGCGTATCCGCGTGCCATCGACTTTGCCAAGTTCGCAGAAATTGCGCACGAGGTTGGCGCGTACCTGTTTGTGGATATGGCGCATATTGCGGGTCTGGTCGCGGCCGGCCTGCACATGAGCCCGCTGCCCTATGCGGATGTGGTAACCACTACCACGCATAAGACGCTGCGCGGCCCGCGCGGCGGCGTGATTCTGTCCAACAACGAGGAGTTGGGCAAGAAGTTCAACAAGGCCATCTTCCCGGGCACGCAGGGCGGCCCGCTCGAGCATGTGATTGCCGCCAAGGCGGTCTGCTTCGGTGAGGCGCTCAAGCCCGAATTCAAGGCATACCAGCAGCAGGTTGTCACCAACGCGCGTGTGCTGGCAAAGGCGCTGCTCGAACAGGGCTTTGATTTGGTTTCCGGCGGCACGGACAACCACCTCATGCTGATTGATTTGCGCAAGACCGGCATCACCGGCAAGGAATTGCAGCACCGTCTGGACGAGGTGTATATCACCGCCAATAAGAATGCCATCCCGAACGACCCGGAAAGCCCGTTTGTCACCTCCGGTCAGCGCGTCGGTACGCCGGCAGTCACCTCGCGCGGCTTCGGTGAGCCGGAAATGCTGCACATTGCGGAGTTTATCTGGCAGGCTGCGACCGATTTCGACAACAAGGCGGAAGAAATCCGTCACAATGTGTGCGACATCTGCGCGAATTTCCCGATTTACCGCTAAGGCAAAGCCGCTCCCGTTTTGGGAGCGGCTTTTTGTGATTCCATAGGGATAAAGTGGGCAATACTGCCGTATTTACCTGTCAATAAAGTAAAAGTTTTGTAGAAAGTCAACAACGACCTTGCGATTTTGTGAAGATATGGTATACTAATAAACGTATTACTATAAGTCGATAAGGCGACTTTTGAGAATATGAATGAAGGGGAAATGTAGTTATGTCGATGGAATTGAAGCTGACGGGTTTACAGGGCTTTGTAGGCGAGGAAGAGCTGGCCTGCATGGCGCCACTGGTAAAGGCGGCACAGGACACCCTGCACAGCAAAAACGGTGCGGGAAACGATTTTTTGGGTTGGGTCGATTTGCCCGAAGCATACGACAAGGATGAGTTTGCCCGCATCAAGCAGGCGGCGAAAAAGATTCAGCAGACCTGTGATGTGCTGGTCGTCATCGGCATCGGCGGCTCGTATCTGGGCGCGCGTGCCGCGATTGAGTTTGTCAACGGCCAGATGTACAACGGCGTGCGTCCGGAAGGCATTCCGGAGGTTTACTTTGTCGGCAGCAACATCTCGTCCTCGTATCTGAATGATGTGGTCAAAATTATCGGTGACCGCGATTTCTGCATCAACGTCATCTCCAAATCGGGCACGACGACCGAGCCGGCCATCGCGTTCCGCATTTTCAAAAAGCTCATTGAGGAGAAGTATGGCAAGGAAGGCGCAAAGGAGCGCATCTTTGCCACCACCGACAAGGCGCGCGGCGCGCTCAAGAAGCTCGCGGACGACGAGGGCTACGAGACCTTTGTCGTGCCGGACGACGTTGGCGGCCGTTTCTCCGTGCTGACGGCGGTCGGCCTGTTGCCGATGGCGGCAGCCGGTGTGGATATCGACGCGGCAATGGCCGGTGCGGCCGAGGCGCGCAAGGCGTTTGCCGAGGGGACGGACCACGACTGCGCCAAGTATGCCGCGCTGCGCAACATCCTGCATCAGAAGGGTAAGGCGATGGAGATTCTCGTCAACTACGAGCCGTCGCTTGTGATGCTGGGCGAGTGGTTCAAGCAGTTGTTTGATGAGTCCGAGGGCAAGGACCACAAGGGCCTGTTTGCCACCTCGGCCAACTTCTCGACCGACCTGCACTCGATTGGCCAGTTCATTCAGGACGGCACCCGCAACATGTTTGAGACTGTCGTCTGGGTCAAGGAGCCGCGTTCGGAGAGTTATATCGAGGAAACCGCCGAGGATATCGACGGCCTGAACTATCTGGCAGGCAAGAGCGTGCAGTTTGTCAACTCCAAGGCATATCAGGGCACGCTGATTGCGCATATGGACGGCGGCACGCCCAATATCATCGTGGAAATCGACAAGGCGGATGCATGGCACTTCGGCTATCTGGTTTACTTCTTTGAGAAGGCGTGCGGCATTTCGGGCTATCTGCTGGGCGTCAATCCGTTCAATCAGCCGGGCGTCGAGGCCTACAAGAAGAACATGTTTGCGCTGCTGGGCAAGCCGGGCTTTGAGGAGCGCCGCCGCGAACTGGAAGCGCGCCTGTAAGCAAACGAAGGTCTTCAGGTTCGCGCAATGATACAAACAAAGGACGGCGCGGCTTCCGCGACTGCGCGCAGGCCGCATGTGCCGTCATGGGATGTACTTCGCACCGCCGCATTTGCGGCGGTTGCGGTACAGCATATATTGGGAGCGTACGCGCGCCGGTATGACATTGGCTCAGGCGAAAAGGTGGTCATTGCCGCTTCGTTTGAGCCACTTCGTTTTGCCGTACCGCTGTTTGTGATGCTGTTCGGCGCGGCGCTGTTTTACGTATATCAGGAGCCGCCGCGCTATGTGCCGTATCTGGCAAAGCGCGTGCGGCAGTTGGTGCTGCCCTATGCGATATGGACGGCGGTGTATCTGTGGTACGCGGAAAAGTCGGTGACACTGCGCAGCGTGGCGCGGGGGATGGTTTATGGCGACGCGAGCTATCACCTGTGGTATGTGACGATGATTTTGCAGTTCGTCGTGCTGGTGCCGCTGTTTTTCGCGGCACGGAACGGGTTGCGGCGGTGCTGCACGACACAAAGACGGATGGTTGTGGCATCCGCGGTGCTGCTTGGCGCGTGGCTGCTGCTGCTCGCTTGCCGCCCGAGCGACGGCTGGGCGCATCAATTACTCGTCACCTGGCGCACGCGCGGTTTTCTGCTGTGGACGGGCTATTTTGCGCTCGGTGCGCTGTGCGGGTCGTTTCCAGATGCCTTTGCCGCATGGGTGCGTCGATTAATGCTGCCGAGCGGCCTGATATGCGTCGGCGCACTGGGCTATGCGATGTGGCTGAGCGTGCGCGCGGTATATCAGGAGGGCGCGGTCAATTTTAACTGCGTTAGCTATTTTTCACCCGGCTATGCAGTGCTGACCATGGTGACCATCCTGTTTTTATACGGGGTGGCGGAATGGCTAGCGCGCTGGCGCATGGTGCAGCGGGTGTGCGGCTTTGTAGGGCGGCATTCCTATGAGGCGTATCTGGCGCATGTGCTGGTGCTCACCCGTTGTTCGCGCTTTTTGCTGGAGCGCTGGCCGGATATGAACCGCTATGTGTTTTACGCAGTGCTGACCGTGTGTACGATTGTGGGCGCTGTGCTTATCGCATGGGCGGTGGACAGTCTGGTGGCGATGGCACGCCGCGGCATACGGCGGATGCGTGGCAGTGTCAAAACATAAACGAAAAGCGGTCGCTTTGTGCGGCCGTTTTTGCTGTATATGCTTTCCCCGGCCGCAAAAGTATGATATACTGCTGATACGATGGATAGAGGCGCTGACAGGGGAGGATGACCGCAATGGTGGAGAACAAGACGGGCATGGAACGCTTCCAGACTGGTTTTCTGTATTTCTGGGTGTATGCGGCGCTCGGCTGGATATATGAGGTGTTTCTGGAGGTCGTGGTATACCGCTGGGGTTTTTCCAATCGCGGCTTTCTGTTTGGACCATATCTGCCGGTATATGGTATCGGGGCGCTGTTGATTCTGGCTTGCCTGCGGCCGTTGTCCCGCAGGCCGCTGCGTGTGGGCAAGGTCAACGTCATGCCGGTCGTGGTGTTTGTCGCGGTGGTTGCGCTGACAACCGTGGTGGAGCTGATTGCCAGCTATCTGCTCGAGTGGACGACCGGGGGTTGGCTGTGGGACTACACACGTTACAGCATCCAGTGGCAGGGGCGCATCTGCCTGTCGGCCAGCTTGCGTTTTGGCGTGGGCGGTATGATTATCCTATACGGTTTGCAGCCGCTGTTGGAAAAGGGCATGGCGCGGCTGGGTAAAAAACGGCGGCAGATTCTATTTGCGGTGCTGTTTGTGCTGTTCGTAGTGGATTGCGTAAGCCGTGCGCTGCGCTGAAGAAAAGGAGAATGCAATTGAAAAAGATTTATCTTGCAGGCTTTGATGTGTTCGCGCCGGACGCTAAGCAGCGCGGCGCCAAAATGAAGATGATGTGTGCGGAAAAGGGATTTGTCGGCCTGTATCCGTTCGATAACGAGGCGGATACCGCGCAGGCAATATTTGCGGGCAACTGTGGGCTGATTGACAGCGCGGATATCGTCATCGCCAACCTCAACCCCTTCCGCGGGGCGGAGCCGGACAGCGGCACCTGTTTTGAGGTCGGTTATGCCGTTGCCAAGGGGAAAACGGTGTACGGTTATGTGTCGGATGCGCGCAGCCTGCGGGAAAAGCTGGGCGAGCGGGACGAAAACGGTTTTTCGGTCGAGGATTTCGGCCTGCCGCTCAATCTGATGCTGTCGTGCAGCGCGCACATTGTCGAGGGCGATTTTGCGGCAGCGCTCGCGGTTTGCCGTGCCGAGCAGGCATAAAAGAACAGAGAAACAGGCAAAATAAGTTCCGGTGATTTGTGATGAAAGGACAAACAGCGGGACTTTTTTTGTTGGGAGCGGGCGGCTATTCGCTCATTGAAATCCTTTGGCGCGGGTATACGCATTGGACCATGGCGCTGACCGGCGGGGCGGTGCTGGTCGGGCTGCACCGGCTGCGCGGCCATGTGCGTGGGGAGAAACCGCTTGCACGCTGCCTGTGCGGCGCGGCATGCATCACGGCGGCGGAATATGTGGTCGGCTGCACGGTCAACCGGGTTTATCATATGGGTGTGTGGGACTATTCGCAGGAAAAGGGCAATATCCAAGGGCAAATCTGCCCGAAGTATGCGGCGCTCTGGACGCTGCTCGCCGCGCCGGTCATGCTGCCCAAATAAATGCTTGCCAATCGGTGTGTCGCGGGCGTATAATATCGGTGGCAATACGCCGGAAAAGGAGATGCACCATGCTGATTGCAGTGAACGCAGGAAACAGCCACGTTTTGCTGGGCGGCTATGAGGAAGACGCGCAGGTTTTTGCCGCTTCCATCGCAACCGAGCCCAAGCAGACCGGGGACGACTATGCCTGCAAGCTGCGGCAGGTCTTTGACCTGTATGGGGTGCCGTCCGGACGCATTCGCGGCGCGGTGCTCAGCTCGGTGGTGCCGGGTATGGTTTCCGTATTGGAGAACGCATTACGCCTGCTGGGCGTGACCGACGTGATTGAGGTGTCCAGCGGGGTGAAAACCGGCCTGAACATTCGCTCGGAGCAGCCGCGGCAGGTTGGCTCGGACCGCGTGGCGGCCGCTGTGGCGGTGCGTGCCAAGGGCAAGCTGCCCTGCGTGGTGGTGTGTCTGGGTACGGCAACGACGTTTACCGTACTCGATGCGGCGGGTGCGCTGGTTGGTTCTGCGATTACCGCAGGCGTGCGGCTGAGTGTGGAAGCCCTGCGTGAGCAGGCGGCACAGCTGCCTTCGGTGGCGCTTGAAGCAAAAAGCGAAGGCGTTCTGGCGCGCAATACGGTGGACGCGATGCGCGTGGGCGCGGTTTACGGTGCGGCTGCCATGGTGGACGGTATGGTGAATCGCTTCGCGCAAGCATTGGGACAGACGCCGCATGTGGTCATCACGGGCGATAGTGCGCCGTTGGTGCTGCCGCATTTGGATGTCCGGTGCGAGTATGACAAGAATCTGTTGCTGGACGGGCTACACCTGATTTGGAAGCGCAACCGTTCCTAAAGCGTATTGGCCAAATAAGCCCTGTACCCGACGATAAGGGCGGGA
Organism: uncultured Agathobaculum sp.; assembly: GCF_944384695.1. Lineage (GTDB taxonomy): Bacteria > Bacillota > Clostridia > Oscillospirales > Butyricicoccaceae > Agathobaculum. The sequence goes on from NZ_CALWUQ010000006.1 coordinate 30,556, forward strand.
CGGGAGCAGGAGGAAAACAGAATATGAATCAGAAAAAAACAGACGTAAGGCTGCTGGCGCAGATGGCGCTGTTGGTGGCGCTTGAGCTGGTGCTGGCGTTCACGCAGCTGGGCTATATACCGCTCGGCTTTATGAACGCGACGACCATGCACATCCCGGTTATCCTGGGCGCATGTCTGCTTGGCCCCAAGATGGGCGGCGTGCTCGGCGCGGTGTTCGGCGTGACGAGTGTCGTCCGTGCAACGCTTACGCCGAACCTGACCTCGTTTGTGTTCACCCCGTTTTACAGCTTCAGCCCGGAGTTTTCCGGCAACTGGACCAGCCTCATCGTGGCGATTGTGCCGCGTGTGCTGATTGGCGTGATTGCAGGTCTGGTGTTCCAGTTCATCATGCGTGTTTCGCATGACAAGCAGGCGGTCGCGCTGCCGGTAGCGGGTTTCATCGGCTCGATGGTCAACACCATTGGTGTCATGGGACTGATTTACCTGCTGTTCGGTGAACAGTATGCGGCAGCGGGTGGGCAGAGTTATGATTTGCTGCTCAAGGTCATTCTGGGTGTAGTAGCTATGAACGGCGTACCGGAAGCGCTGATTGCTGCGGTGCTGACGCTGGCGGTCGGCAAGGTGCTGATTGGTATTTTTGGCCGGCGCGGCGCGAAAAACGCACAGCAGAGAGCTGTTTGATGGAAAATAGAACAGAAAAAAGCTGCAGCTCTTGCAGCTTTTTTTCACAGGAGGAACGATATGCAGCAGATTGATTTTATGCAGGTCGGCGGGTTTCAGGTCGGCCAAGCACAGGATGAGCGGGCCGGTACGGGCGTGACTGTGCTGCTGTTTGATGAATGCGCGCCCGCAGGGGTGGATATTCGAGGCGGCGGTCCGGCAAGCCGCGAAACACCGCTGCTGGCGCCGGTGGCGGATGCGGCGGGACTGCACGCGCTGGTGCTTTCGGGCGGTTCGGCATTTGGGCTGGATGCTGCGGGAGGCGTGATGCGCTTTCTCGAGGAGCGTGGCATCGGCTTTGATACCGGCGTCACGCCTGTGCCGCTGGTCGCGCAGTCGTGCATTTTTGACCTTGCCATTGGGGATAAAACCGTCCGTCCGGACGGCGCAATGGCATACCGCGCATGCGAACAGGCTTCGCGCACCGAGCTGAAACAGGGCTGTGTCGGCGGCGGCATGGGGGCAACGGTTGGCAAGTTCTGCGGCGCGCCCTATGCCATGAAAAGCGGCATCGGCGCGTATGCCGTGCAGGCAGGCGCTATTCGCGTGGGGGCAATCGTGGTCGTCAACGCGCTGGGCGACATTTTTGACGTGGACACCGGCCGCCAGATTGCCGGTCTGCGCACCGAGGACGGGCGCGGCCTGCGCTCGACCGAGGAGCGGATGTATGCGGGCATTGAAACGGCGCGCAATCCATTTTCGGCCAACAAAACGACGGCGACAAACACCACAATCGGCGCGATTGTGACCAATGCGGCTTTCAGTAAGGCGGAGCTGACGCGCGTGGCTTCGATGGCACACAACGGTTTTGCGCGCGCCATTCGCCCAGTGCACACCACGGCGGACGGCGACTCAATCTATGCCTGCTCGGTCGGCCATGAAAGCGCCGACCTCAACGCGGTCGGCACACTGGCATCTTATGTGATGGCCAAAGCCATTGGCTGCGGCGTGCGCGCCGCGCGTGACGGTTTCGGTTTGCCTTGCGCGCAAACGCTCGGCACGGTTTGAGCAGATAGCAAAAAACGGCGGTTTGCCCGATTTGGTTCGGACAAACCGCCGTTTTATTTTGCCAAGTCCCCATCAAAGCAGGCCCAACAGGTGCTGCATGCCGAGGCTGACGCCGGTGATGCCGACCCAGCAGCAAAAGCCCATCAGAATTGGCTTGCCGCCGGTGCGCACCAGTTTGATGATATTGGTGTGCAGGCCGATAGCCGCCATGGCCATGATGATAAAGAATTTGGAAAGCGATTTAAAGGGATTAAATACGGCTGCGTCTACGCCGTTCATCGTGGCAACCGTGGTGATGATGGAGGCGAGCACAAAAAACAGGATGAAGAAGGGGAAAATCTGCTTGAGCGAGAAGCTGCCGCGGCGGGCGGCGTTGTTGCGTTTGGCCTGCCGCACCTGCCAGAATGCCAGCACGAGCGTAATCGGGATGATGGCCAGCGTGCGGGTGAGCTTGACGATGGTTGCATAGGCCAGCACCGCGCCCTGTGTGCCGTGCAGCGTATCCCAAGTGGAAGCGGCTGCGGTGACCGAGGAGGTGTCGTTGATTGCCGTGCCGGCGAACAGACCGAAGCCGTCATTGGTCAGGCCAATCGCACCGCCAAACGAGGGAAAGAGCAGTGCGGCCAGCACATTGAACAGAAAGATGACCGAAATCGCCTGTGCAATTTCCTCGTCGTCTGCGCCGATGACCGGCGCCGTGGCGGCAATGGCCGAGCCGCCGCAAATGGACGAGCCGACGCCGACCAGTGTGGAGATATTCGCCGGGATTTTCATGAACCGGTACAGGAGAAACGCAATAATCAGCGAGGTGGCGATGGTGGAGCAGATGATAGGCAGCGACAACGCGCCGACCTTGGCAATTTCGGACAGGTTCAGGCCGAAACCCAGCAGGATGACGGCATATTGCAGGATTTTCTTGGAGGTAAACGTGATGCCACCGGCAAAGCTCGTCTGATTTTTCCAGAGCAGTGTGATAATCATGCCGGCCACGATGGCGAACACAGGTCCGCCGATGACGGGAAACAGTTGACCCAGATACCAGCAGGGGAGCGCGATGATGAGGCAGAGCAGCAGACCGGGGCCGTTTTGTTTGAAAAAGTGCATGTCGTTTTCCTTCTTTTCTTTCTCTTTTTTTCTTGATTATAATACAGGTCAACGATAAAATAAAATGAAGAATATTAATACTACCATAAATTGTACTTATAGGTGATTTTATGCTTGATGCAAGGCTACATACCTTTCTGGTGCTGTGTGACACCATGAACTATACCCGTGCGGCGGAGCGGTTGTGTATCACGCAGCCGGCTGTCACACATCACATTCATTTTCTGGAGGAGCATTACGGCAGCCGCCTGTTTTCATATCAGGGCAAAACGCTGCGCCTGACCGAAGCCGGCATGCGTCTGCGGGAGCTTGCGCGCTCGCTTGCGTATAACAGCGACAAGGTGGAGGCCTGTATGGCGAGTCCTGCCGCGGTGTCGCTGCGGGTGGGCACGACCAAAACCATCGGGGAATTTGTGATTGCCCCGCAGGTGGAGCGGTTTTTGTATGCGCATCCCGACGCCCGTTTTTCTCTGCTGGTGGAAAATACGCAGATTTTACTGCGCGAATTGGAAGAGGGACGGCTGGATTTCGCATTGGTGGAAGGATTTTTCGACCAGGAAAAGTATGCGGCGAAGATGTACCGGCGGGAGGCGTTTTTGGGTGTATGCGCGCCGTCGCATCGCTTTGCGGGCCGTGCAGTGCCGTTTGAGGAGTTACAGCAGGAGCGGTTGATTGTGCGTGAGGCGGGGTCGGGTACGCGCGCGGTGTTCGAGCAGGCGCTTCATCGCCGCAGCCGCACGCTGCGCAGCTTTTCCAACCTTGCCTGCATCAGCGACTTTTCAATGATAAAAGCGTTGGTTCGGGACGGCGTGGGCGTTTCGTTTCTGTATGCTGCCGTGGTGGAGCGGGAGCTGGCGGCGGGAACGCTGGCACAGTTTACCCTCGAAGGCGAAGAGATGAGCGGCGCTTTCCATTTTGTCTGCCTGAAGGATAATCAGTTTGCCGGGGCATGGTCGGAGTGGATGGAGTAGCACGCGGCGGCCCATGCATTTTGTAAGTTTTTCAAGAAACGGTGGCTTTCGCCAAGCGTGTGCGGAGAAACCGTCGTTTTTGCGCGAGAGAAAAACTTTCCATCACCAAAGTCTCTTCACGCAGCCAAAAATGCAGCGGGAATAGCAAAGGTTCACAGGCGTTTTTGCGGCACTTCGTGGCATAGTAAACGCGGAGGTGAAAAAATGCAGCAAAGAAATGCAAAAAAAATCGCAGTTTCCCTCATTCTGACCCTTGCGATGCTGGTTTCCGCGCAGGCAGCCGAGATATCCTCGCTTATCCCGATTGGGCACACGGTCGGCATTCAGATGAGCGCCGAAGGCGTGCTGGTCGTGCGGCTGGATGATGTGCAGACGGCGGACGGAGCAATCTGCCCTGCGCGGGATGCGGGCGTGCAGGAAGGCGACCTAATTGTAGCGGTCAACGGAGCACAAATCAGCGCCAACGATGATCTGCAAAAACAGATCGCGCTTTCCGGCGGGCAACCGGTGGAGCTGACGCTCGAAAATGACGGCAGCAGCCGCACGTTGACCGTTACGCCGTGCGCAGATCAGGACGGTGTGTACCGCATCGGCGTGCTTGCGCGCGACGGCATGGCGGGTATCGGTACGCTGACCTATGTCGACCCGGAAACCGGCGCGTATGGCTCGCTGGGACATGGTATCTGCGACGGTGAGACCGGCGTGCTCATTCCGCTGCGGGATGGCAGCTTGATTGAGTCCTCGGTCGGCTCGGTGCAGCGCAGCGAGGTTGGCGAACCGGGCGCGCTGCAGGGCGAGTTTTCGGACAATACGATTGGCACCGTGGATGAAAACACAGAAAGTGGTATTTTCGGCACGCTGACCGACAGCTCGATTTATGATTCATTGGAATCCGTTCCGGTGGCCTCAGCGGATGAAATCGAGGTGGGGGACGCGGAAATCCTAAGCAATGTCGAAGGGGATACGGTCGAAAAGTATTCTGTGCAGGTGGTCAAGATTTATCCGGAGGATGATGAGTATGGCCGCGGCATGATGCTGCGCGTGACCGATTCGGAGCTGATTGAAAAGACGGGCGGCATTGTGCAGGGCATGTCGGGTTCACCTGTCTTGCAAAACGGCAAGCTGATCGGTGCGGTGACCCATGTGCTGGTCAACGACCCGACTTGCGGCTATGCAATCGGCATTGAACGGATGCTTGAGGAAATGGAAAACTAAGGGAAAAAAAGGCATTTTGTCGAATTTTGTCGAATGCTGTCGAGCGAAAAATACGCCGGTTTTCGAGATTTTTCTTGAACAATTTGGGATTATATGGTAAATTAGTGACAAGAAAGAGAGACGACTATTTTTTCGGAAAGCTGGTATAGACAACATGGAACAGAAAATCCGGGTATTGCTCGCGGACGATGACAGCGAATTTTGCGCACGCATGGCAGCGGCGCTCGAAAAAGCCGACGATATGGAATTGGTCGGAATGGCGGAGGACGGAGGAAAAGCCCTTGCGGCAGTGCAGGAGTTGCGGCCGGACCTGCTCATCATCGATTTGGTGCTGCCGGTGATGGACGGCATTTCGGTTATCAGCCGACTGCGCTCGCAGGAACAGAATAAACCGGCGGTGGTGGTGCTGTCCGCCTTTGCCAGTCCGCAGGCCGGTGCGGAATGCACCGCGCTGGGCGTGGAAATGTTTTTGCGCAAGCCCATGGAGGCCGAGCGGGTGTGCGAACGCATCCGTCTGTGGCGCGAGGGGAAGCAGGAGGCCGAACCGTCGGGGGAAGGGAAAGCGCTCGAGGTGCGTGTGACTGAGGTAATCCATCAGGTCGGCGTGCCGGCGCATATCAAGGGCTATCAGTATCTGCGCGAGGCAATTATGATGGCAGTCAACGATATGGAAGCAGTGAGCGCGATAACCAAGGTATTGTATCCCTCGATTGCCAAGAAATTTAAAACCACCTCTTCGCGTGTCGAGCGGGCCATCCGTCATGCCATTGAAGTGGCATGGGACCGCGGAGACATCGAAACGCTGCAAAGCTATTTCGGTTATACCGTATCGGGCGTTAAAGGAAAACCAACCAATTCCGAATTCATCTCAATGATTGCCGACCGGCTGCGGCTGCAAATGCGGTTCGGCGCGTAAGCAACAAACGAGCAGGGGACGGGGCGAAATGCTCCGTCCCTTATTTTGTCTGGAAATATGCGCAGTTATAGGATATAATAAATCTGAGCAGAAATTTGTAGAAAAATGAGGATTGTTTGAATGAAAATCATGGTGATTGACGGCAACAGCATTTTGAACCGCGCGTTTTACGGCGTGCGGCAGCTCTCCAACCATGAGGGTTTGCCGACCAACGCGGTTTATGGTTTTCTTGCCACACTTTTTAAATTGCAGGATGATGAGCAGCCTGACCGCACGGTAGTCTGCTTTGACGTGCGGGAGAAAACCTTCCGTCACTTAAAGTTTGATTCCTATAAGGCGACGCGCAAGGGCATGCCGGATGAGCTGGCGGCCCAGCTGCCTGTGATCAAGGACGTGCTGGACGCGATGGGATTGACGCGCTGCGAATTGCCGGGCTATGAGGCGGACGATTTGATTGGCACAATCAGCCGCCGCGCGAATGAGCATGGCGACAACTGCGTTGTCGTGACGGGCGACCGTGACAGCTTGCAGCTGGTCGGCGGCGGCACGACCGTGCGGCTGGTGACGACCAAGATGGGCCAGACCACCTATGACAGCTATGATACCGAAAAGTTTCGTGAAAAATATGGCTTTGACCCGATTTATCTGATTGACCTCAAGGCACTCATGGGTGATTCCTCGGATAACATTCCCGGTGTGCCGGGAATTGGGGAAAAGACCGCGATGCAGCTGCTGCACGATTTTGGCTCGCTGGAAGGTGTGTATCAGCATCTGGATGACCCGCGCATCAAAAAGGGGGCGCGCTCCAAGCTGGAGGCGGGCGAGCAGTCCGCCAAGGACAGCTACTGGCTGGCGACCATCGACCGCAACGCGCCGCTCGAGCTGGATGTGGAACATCTGCCCGAGGCAAAGCCGGACGAAGCGGCACTGTATGACCTGCTGACGCGGCTGGAATTTAAAAATTTCATCAAGCGGCTGAATTTAAGCGGTAAACAGGCTGCGCCGCGCCTGCCGGAGGTGCAGGTGCAGCGCGTGACGAAGGCGGCAGAAGCGTTTGCATTGCTCGACGCGCTGACCGCGTCCGACCGCGTGTTTACGGTGCTGTCCGAAACATTGCGCGCCGTCTGTCTGCTGGATGGGCAAACGACATCCGTTCTGTTTGCGGAGGATTTTGCTGAAACAGAGTGGGACGACCTGCTGCGCCGCCTGTTTGATGGCTCGATTGAGCTGACGCTGCACGATGCGAAACCGGTAGCGGCGGCGCTGCTCGCGCGCGGGATTGCACCGGACGGCATCCGGTTTGACACCTGCATCGCGGCATATCTGCTCGACCCGACCCAGTCGGGCTATGACCTGCCGCGCGTGACGATGGCGTATTGTAACACCGAGCTGCCCGCTCTGGATTTGGATGACCCCGCGGCGGTATCGCCGCTCGGCGGGCAGGAGCAGACCGCCGCGGCCTGTGCCCAGCACGCGGTGGCCATTCGCGCAATCTATACCGAGACGGCCGAGCAGATTGAGCAGCTTGGCATGCGTAAGCTATATTACGAAATCGAGCTGCCGCTGATGCGCGTGCTGGCGGAGATGGAAGTGCTCGGCTGTGCGGTTGAGCCGGACGCGCTGCGCGCCTTCGGGGATAAGCTGGACGCGCGCATCCGGGAGCTGGTGACGCAAATCTACCACGATGCGGACGGCGAATTCAATATCAACAGTCCCAAGCAGTTGGGCGAGGTGCTGTTTGAAAAGCTGCATCTGCCCGCGCCGAAAAAGACCAAGACCGGCTATTCCACCAATGTCGAGGTGCTCGAGCGCATTGCGGATGATCATCCAATCGTGCCGCGTATTCTGGAATATCGACAGCTGAGCAAGCTCAAGAGCACCTATGTCGAGGGGCTTCTCAAGGTCATCAGCCCCAAGGACGGCCGCATTCACACGCATTTCCAGCAGACGGTTACGGCGACCGGCCGCCTGTCCTCCACCGACCCGAATTTGCAGAATATTCCCGTGCGTACCGAGCTGGGACGGGAGCTGCGCCGGATGTTTGTTGCGCCGGACGACGACCATGTGCTGATTGACGCGGACTATTCGCAGATTGAGCTGCGCGTACTCGCGCATATCTCACAGGATGCGCACATGATTGAAGCGTTCCGCTCGGGGCAGGACATCCACGCAGCGACGGCGGCTAAGGTCTATCATGTGCCGCTTGAGGAGGTCACGCCGCAGATGCGTTCCTCGTGTAAGGCGGTCAATTTCGGTATCGTGTACGGCATTTCGGATTTTTCGCTGGCGCAGGATATCGGCGTGACGCGCAAGGAGGCGGGCGAGTTTATCCGCACCTATCTTGCCACCTATCCGGGCGTTGCCAAATATATGGACGAGATTAAGAAAAGCGCGAAGGAAAAAGGCTATGTGACGACTCTGTTCGGTCGCCGCCGCGCGCTGCCCGAGCTGAAAAACCGCAACTTCAACATTCGTTCGTTTGGCGAGCGTGTGGCGATGAACACGCCCATTCAGGGCACGGCGGCGGATATCATCAAGATTGCGATGGTGCGCGTGCGCGACCGCCTGCTGCGCGAGGGGCTGGAAAGCCGCCTGATTTTGCAGGTGCACGATGAGCTGATTCTTGAAGCGCCCAAGTCCGAGCAGGAGACCGCGATGCAGCTGCTGCGCGAGGAGATGGAGGCGGCGTTCCCGATGGACGCGCCGCTGGTGGCCGAGGCCAAGGCGGGACACAGCTGGTATGATACAAAATAAATCTGCTTGAAGCATACAGGGAGCAAAACGATGGACAATATCATTTTTATCTGCACGGGCAATACGTGCCGTTCTCCGATGGCGGAAGGGTTGTTCCGTGCGCATGGCGGCGAGGAGCAGACCGGTCTTGCGGCTGCTTCCGCCGGATTGTTTACGCAGGATGGCATGCCTGCGTCGGAAAATGCAATAACGGCGGCAAAAGAGCTGGGCGCGGATATTTCCGCGCACCGTTCGCGCATGCTCACGCCTGAAATGGCGAAAAATGCACGCTATCTGGTCTGCATGACGGGCGCGCACTATGACCGTTTGTGCGAGCTGTTTCCGGACTGCGCAGATAAGGTGTTTACGCTGCTGCCGACCGATGTTTCCGACCCGTTTGGCGGCGATTTGGAGACCTATCGCCGTGCGGCGGCACAGATTGATGAGGGCGTGCGCAGTATCATCGGGAGACTGGGCGCATGACGGTCGTGCCGATGGCGGAACGCCATTTGACCGCGCTCGCGGAAATCGAAAAAGCGTGCTTCCACGCGCCGTGGAGCGAAGCCATGCTGCGCGAGGAACTGGGGAAAGGCATTTTTCTCGTGGCCGAGCGGGACGGGCAGGCGGTCGGCTATGTTGGATGCCAGACTGTGCTTGACGAAGGATACATTACGAATGTTGCGGTGTCGCCGGACTGCCGGCGGCAGGGCATCGGCCGCATGCTGCTTGCGGAGCTGGTGTCATGTGCCCGCGCAAGGGGGCTGGCCTTTGTCACGCTCGAGGCGCGCGCGTCCAATGCGCCTGCGATTGCGCTCTATGAGGGCGCGGGGTTTGTCTGCGTCGGCGTGCGCAAAAATTTTTATACCGCGCCGGTCGAGGACGCGGTGCTGATGACGCTGTTTCTGAAGGAGTGACACGCATGGAAATCCGGTTTGTCGATGCGGAAAACGCTGATTTTTTGGCGCTGGTGCAGCAGCTCGACGAGTATTATTTTCAGGTCGTCGGTGAGGTGCATCGCCGCTATGCGAAATACAACGATCCCCATCTGCTCGACGCCCGCATGGTGGTGTATCAGGAGGGGGAACCCGCAGGCTGCGGCGCATGGAAGAAAATAGACGAGCAGACCGCGGAAATCAAGCGCATTTTTGTCGCGCCGGATTTTCGGCGGCAGGGTGTTGCCAGCAAATTGATTTGCGCGCTTGAGCGGGATGCAGCAGCGCATGGCTATACGCGCGCAATCCTGGAAACCGCGCGCACGACCGACGATTCGGCAGCGCTGTATCATAAGCTGGGCTTTCGAGAAATTTCTTATTACGGCAGCCCTGCGGGTGCAGAAAACTGCCGGTGCTTTGAAAAAATGCTTGCGGTTGAGGAGAGACAGACATGATCATATTTTTGGCGCTTTGTCTGATTGGAACGGTGATGTGCGCTTGTGTGTTCGCCCATGCGCTGTGCGATGCGCTGCGTGCGGTACAGGGCGGTGGCGACCCTAAGGCACAGGTAGTCCGCATGCAGGTCAGCTTGAGCGGCGCATTGCTGTTGCCGGTGGCGGCAGTGATTCGCGTGTTGATTTTTATGACATATTCTTTTTAACGGATGGGTAACAACACATGAGAATTTTGGCGATTGAGTCCTCCTGCGATGAGACGGCGGCTGCTGTCATCGAAGATGGACGGAACATTCTTTCCAGCGTGGTGGACACGCAGATTGAAACGCACGCGCTGTACGGCGGCGTTGTGCCGGAAATTGCCTCGCGCCGCCACATGGAGGCGGTCGTGCGCGTGACCGAGCAGGCGCTTGCGGATGCAAAAATGGACAAGCGCGAGGTGGATGCGGTTGCGGCGACCTGTGCGCCCGGCTTGATTGGTGCGCTGCTGGTCGGCGCGAACTTCGGCAAGTCGCTGGCATACGCGATGCGCAAGCCGTTTATCCCGGTGCACCACATCCGCGGTCATATTGCGGCGACCTATCTGGCGTATCCCGAACTCAAGCCGCCGTTCCTGACGCTGATTGCGTCGGGCGGGCACAGCGAAATTGTGATGGTGCGCGATTATACGGATTTTGAAATTCTTGGCGGCACGCGGGACGACGCCGCAGGCGAGGCGTTCGACAAGGTCGCGCGCGTGCTCGGCGTGGGCTATCCGGGTGGCCCCAAAATCGATAAGCTCGCGCAGGAGGGAGACCCCAAACGGTATAAATTACCCGATTCGCACATCAAGGACGCGCCGCTCGACTTTTCCTTTTCGGGACTCAAGACGGCGGTCATCAATCTGGCGCACAACGCCGAGCAGAAGGGCGAGGAAATCGACAAAAACGATTTGGCGGCTTCGTTCTGCGCGGCGGTCGTGCGCACGCTTGTGCCGCGGCTCGAGCAGGCGGTGCAGCAGACGCACGCGCGGCGCGTGGTATGCGCGGGCGGTGTGGCGGCCAATTCGTTTTTGCGCGCAGCGCTCGGTGAGATGGCAAAGCGCACCCATACGCAGTTATATCTGCCGCCGCTGCACCTGTGCGGGGACAATGCCGCGATGATAGGCAGTCAGGCGTATTTTGAGTATCTTGCAGGCAACACGGGTACGACCCTGCAAAATGCATTCGCCACTGCGGAGATTGGCGAGAATATTTGTGAAAAGCGATAGGGGAAAAGGGCTTTTCAAAAGAGTAGGAATGCTGTAAAATAGAAGTGGTTTTTGCGCTGCAAAGGCCACTTCTGTTTTGTTTTTGGGCACGGTGCGATTTTGCGCCGTGGAGAAGGCTGTGGAAGCCGCAACCACCCGCCGTGCAGCGGCGGGGCGCGGCGCGCGCAAAAAAGCGTCGCGTGTGGGACATAAAGGAGCGAAGGAAAAACACAAATGGGTATGACAATTGCGCAAAAGATACTCAAGGCGCATCTGGTGGACGGTGAGATGGTGCAGGGGCAGGAAATCGGCCTCAAGATTGACCAGACGCTGACGCAGGATGCGACCGGTACGATGGCCTATTTGCAGTTTGAGGCGATGGGCGTCGATCAGGTCAAGACCGAGCGGTCGGTTGCTTACATTGACCATAATACCCTGCAATCCGGCTTTGAAAACGCGGACGACCACAAATATATCGGCTCGGTTGCAAAAAAACATGGCATTTACTATTCCAAGGCGGGCAACGGCATTTGCCATCAGGTGCATCTGGAGCGCTTCGGCGCGCCGGGCAAGACCTTAATCGGCTCGGACAGCCACACCCCGACCGGCGGCGGCATCGGCATGCTGGCGTTTGGCGCGGGCGGTCTGGACGTTGCGGTTGCGATGGGGGGCGGCGCGTATTACATCCCGATGCCCAAGATGGTTCGTGTCAACCTGACGGGCAAGCTGTCCCCGTGGGTGTCGGCCAAGGATGTCATTCTGGATGTGCTGCGCCAGATGACCGTCAAGGGCGGCGTCGGCAAAATCGTTGAGTACGCGGGCGAGGGCGTAAAGACCTTGTCCGTACCCGAGCGCGCGACCATCACCAACATGGGCGCGGAGCTGGGCGCGACGACCTCGATTTTCCCGTCCGACGAGGAAACGAAGAAGTTCCTTGAGGCGCAGGGCCGCGGCGATGTATGGGTGGAGCTGTCCTCCGACCCGGATGCGGTTTACGACGAGGAGTATACCGTCGATTTGTCCGCGCTTGAGCCGCTGGCGGCAATGCCGCACATGCCGGACAACGTAAAGCCGGCGTCCGAAATTGGTGCAATCAAAATCAACCAGTGCTGCATCGGTTCGTGCACCAATTCCTCTTACTACGATATGATGAAGGTTGCGTCCATTTTGAAGGGCAAGACCGTGCACCCGGACGTTTCGCTGACCATCAGCCCGGGTTCCAAGCAGGTATTCAACATGCTTGCGCAGAACGGTGCGTTAGCGGACATCATTTCGGCGGGCGCACGTATTCTGGAATGCGCTTGTGGTCCCTGCATCGGCATGGGCCAGTCGCCGGAGTCCGCGGGCGTATCCTTGCGCACCTTCAACCGCAACTTTGAGGGGCGTTCCGGCACGCAGGATGCGCAAATCTATCTGGTGTCGCCCGAAGTTGCGGCGGCGAGCGCACTTGTCGGCGTGCTGACCGACCCGCGCACACTGGGCGAGATGCCGGAAATCCAGATGCCGGAGCACTTTGCCATCAACGATAACCTGATTGTCAAGCCTGCCGAAAACCCGGATGAGGTAGAGGTCGTGCGCGGCCCGAACATCAAGCCCTTTCCGCTGGGCAAGGCGCTGGAAGCGAGCTACACGGGTAAGGTGGTGCTCAAGACCGAGGACAACATCACGACCGACCATATCCTGCCCGCGGGCGCAAAGCTTCTGCCGTACCGCTCCAATGTGCCGTACTACTCCAACTACTGCTTTATCAACGTCGACCCGGAATTCCCGGCGCGCTGCAAGGAGCAGGGCGGCGGCATCATCGTCGGCGGCGCAAACTACGGTCAGGGCTCGTCGCGTGAGCACGCGGCGCTTGTCCCGCTGTATCTGGGCGTTAAGGCGGTGCTGTGCAAGTCGTTTGCACGCATCCACAAGGCCAATCTGGTCAACTCCGGCATCCTGCCGCTGACCTTTGTAAACCCGGCGGATTATGACGAAATCAGCTTGCTTGATGAGATTTCTTTGCCGAATGTGCTGGAAGAAGTGAAAAACGGCCAGCAGGTCACTATTGTGTGCGGCGGCAAAACCTTCAAGGCGGACTGCGATGTGTCCGACCGTCAGCGCGGCGCGTTGCTCGCAGGCGGCACACTCAACTATGCCCGTCAGAATGTAAAATAAATGCTTTTGTCAGAGGGGGCTGCATGGCTCTCTCTGACCTGCTTTCTTGACAGAACATATAATTTTTGTTAAAATAATATCAATTCAATAGGAGGACATTCCCATGTCTATCGACCAGTCCATTTTGGAAAAGTTTGAAGCGGTCGTCGAAAGCCAGAGAAAGCGCATTGCGGATATGAAGGCGCAGGACGACTTTATTGATTATTCGAAGCTGGACAAGCTCATCATCGGCGTATGCGGCGGCGACGGCATCGGCCCGATGATTACCGGCATGGCGCAGCATGCGCTCGAAGTGCTGCTGGCTGACAAGCTCAAGGCGGGTAAAGTGGAGTTCCGCGTCATTGACGGCCTGACCATCGAGCGCCGCGCCGAGCTTGGCTGTGCGATTCCGCCCGATGTGATGGAAGAGCTTAAGCAGTGCCATGTCATCCTCAAGGGGCCTACCACAACGCCGCGCAAGGGTGATCCGTGGCCGAACGTAGAGTCTGCAAACGTGGCGATGCGCAAGGCGCTCGATTTGTTCGCCAACGTGCGTCCGGTCAAGGTGCCCGAGCTTGGCATCGACTGGACGTTCTACCGCGAGAATACCGAGGGCGGCTATGCCGTCGGTTCGCAGGGTGTGCAGATTGACGACGACCTGTTCATCGACTTTACGGTTGCGACCTCGCAGGGCTGCGAGCGTATTGCCCGTCTGGCATTCGACTATGCGCGCAAGACCGGCAAGAACCGCGTTTCCTGCGTGACAAAGGCGAACATCATCAAGACGACCGACGGTAAGTTCCTCGATACCTGCCAGAAGGTGGCGAAGGAATATCCGGAAGTCGAGTTTGACGATTGGTACATTGACATCATGACCGCAAAGCTGCTTGACGACAAGCGTCGCCGCGACTTCAAGGTGGTCGTGCTGCCCAACCTGTACGGCGATATTATCACCGACGAGGCGGCGGAGATTCAGGGCGGTGTTGGCACCGCGGGCTCGGCGAACATCGGCAAGCGCTATGCCATGTTCGAGGCGATTCACGGCTCTGCGCCGCGCATGGTACAGGAAGGACGCGCAAAATATGCCGATCCGTCGTCCGTGCTGCGCGCATCGGTGATGCTGCTTGAGCACATCGGTGAAATCGAGCTGTCGAAAAAGCTTGACCGTGCACTGGATATTTGCATGTTCGAGGAGAAGAAAGTGGTCGTTACGGGCCGCGATACCGGTGCAACTGCGCAGGAATTTACGGATTACGTGCTGGACACCATCGCGGGACTGTAATCATCAAAATATCCCAATGAAGGAAGAAGGAGAGAGCCTGTGGAACGAAAGCAAGAGGTTTCCAAAGCGGTCATTCAGCGGCTGCCGCGCTATTACCGGAATATCTGTGAACTGAAGGCTGAAGGCGTGCAGCGCATCTCTTCGCGCGCGCTGGCAGAGCGCATGGGTTTGACGGCTTCGCAAATCCGGCAGGACTTTAACTGCTTCGGCGGCTTCGGTCAGCAGGGATATGGTTATAATATTGACAAGCTGATGGAGGAATTGGGCTCCATTCTCGGCTTGCGTGCGGGCCGCACGGCGATTTTGCTCGGTGCAGGTAACCTGGGCCGCGCGTTGCTCAATAACTTTGATTTCAGTGCAAGTGGCTTTCAATTGTTGTGTGCATTTGACGCGAATCCGGAGCTCAAGGGGAAGGAATTCGGCGGCTATTCGGTGCGCAGCAGTGACGATTTGCCGTCGTTTATTGCGGCGCACAAGCCGGATGTGGCGGTGCTCACGATTCCGCGGAGCAATGCGCCTGATATTGCGCGGGAGTTGGTCAATCAGGGCATCCGAGGCCTGTGGAATTTTACGGGCGAGGATTTGCATCTGGGCGGCTTGGGCGTCCCGGTGGAAAACGTCCATCTGTCCGACAGCTTGATGACGCTGTGTCATTTGGTCAGTGCAACAGAGGAATAAAAAAAGAAACGGCCTGCTGAAGTGCCCCCAAAAAGTTAGACAATATTTTGGAACAAAAAATATTCAAGCAGCCGAAAGGGCTTGCTGTCTGTGCATCGCAGGCGGCAAGCCCTTTAACTTTGCCTTAATGCGATGATTGTTGTAGTAGTCCAGATATTCAATGAGTTCTTGTTTGAACTGTTGAGACTATCCAAAGTTTTGTGTAAACCTCCTGGGTGGTGTAGAATAGAAGCACCGCACAGGAGGTTTACTATATG
>NZ_CALWUQ010000007.1 GCF_944384695.1 uncultured Agathobaculum sp.
CGCAAGCCGGAAGCAGAAGTGGAAAAGGCGATCATGGAGTTTATCACCCGGTACGGCCTGCTGGGGCTGATGACCGCTCTGCCCACCACGCCGTCCTTTATGGACTATGAGGCGGTGTACCTGCCGAAAAACCATTTTATCAAGGAAGAATCCATGGCGGCAGACAAATATCTGTCCCTGTTTTACCCCTTTGACCAGCTGGACCTGGTGAAGAAAGGCATTACATCCACATGGAACGTGTCCGGTGACCGGACGATGGTTGCCCTGACCATGACCTTCATGGACGAGCCGATGGCGAAGAATATGAGCTTCCAGCGGGAATATGCGGAACCCTATGACTGGGTTGCCCAGCAGTTCAAGGACTGGGCATTCACCCTGTCTACCTCAATCCTGTACTACAAAGATTATGATTCCATCGACGAGGACGCACGGGGGCTGTATCGCAAGGCCATGGCTGCGTTCGGCGGAATCGCCCCCAGCTACCACATCGAGCTGCTGGATAAGCCAACCATTTATTGGGACTTTCATTCGCTGCTGCTGGGTATTCAGATGATGTTCAGCTTCATGCTGGTGGACGATGAGCAGCCCCTGCGATTGTGTAAGCACTGCCAGAAGGTGTTCCTGGGCAGTCGCTCCAACGCTGCATTTTGCAGTGCCCGGTGTAAGAATCAATATAATGTCTACAAAAGCCGCGAGAAATCCAAGGGGGAAACGAACTAACGAGGGTGCTGTCGCTGCGGCGGGACGGGAGTTGATATACCTCTGCTTCCTTTTCCGGGCAGGCGGATTTTGCCCTGTGAGCAAATCCTGATTTCGTCCGTGTCCGTACAAAATCCGCCTGTCCTACTGCCACCGAAAAGTGTCTGCCCGCTGCCCATCTGCCCAAGTCGCAGATGCCGCAGTCAGCCCCTTCCCGGCGTCAGCCGGAAGCAAAGGTATAACACACTAGACTTTCCGAGGGAAAGTCGTGTGCCAAGAGAGGAAGTATCCCCCCTTGGATTCCCCCTACATTTTCGGAGCCTGGAGTGCAAATACTGCTAAAACGCAGTCTGAACACCTCGCTCCGAAAATACTAACAGCTCTACGGTTCTGTACACATAGAACCGTAGAGCTGTTACTGCTCGTCTGGAAGATATTCAGCAATATCCTCCAGGCGACAATCAAGTACCGCGCACAGTTTATTTAGCGTCTTTGTCTCCATATTGTCGTTTGCCCGTAGCCGACGGATAGTTTTACTGTCGATACCGCACTTCTCTCGCAGCAGATATGTGGAGACTCCCTTTTCCTTCATGACACCCCACAATTTATCAAAGACGATCACACTCTCACCCCCGATTGACACCAACTAGTATGGGGGTTATAATCTCCCTTATTAAGAGGATATAACCCCCATACTAAAATTAAAAATCGGAGGCAGATCATGATGATTGAAAGGTGCTGTGCGTTCACAGGCCACCGCCCGAAGAAATTTCCCTGGGGCTATGATGAAACAGATGCTAGATGTGTTACTCTAAAAAGAATGCTCTCAAAACAAATTGCCACACTGGTGGGCGCTGGGTATACCGCCTTTCTTTCTGGCATGGCGGAGGGGTCCGACACTTGGGCAGCGCTGGCCGTTTTTGCCTTGAAAAAAGAAAATCCCGCGCTAAAGCTCCACTGTGTCCTTCCCTGCGAGGGACAGGCGGATCAGTGGTCGGCTTCGGCGCGGGAACTTTATTATTCTATTTTGAAGCAGGCGGATTCAATTGTGTATGTAAACCGGAAGTACAATAAAGAATGTATGTTGAAACGCAATCGCTATCTGGTTGAGCATTCTGCCTATCTGCTGGCCGTCTACAACGGCGAGTGGCGGGGCGGGACGGCTATGACAGTGAGGTATGCCAGGAAGCTGGGGAGGAAGATTACTATTCTCAACCCAGCTACTCCAGAAAGGCTGGAGCGGCAATATACCAGTGATACTGAATAGAAAACTGCTCATCGATTTTGCCTTCATAAGTCCATGGAGCTGTCATATGTCAGTCGAATGGGTCTTACAAGCTGACATCTATTTTGCAAAAATAACCTCCTCGTTCATAATGCGAAGGGCTTCTTGCTCCAGCTTGTAGGCCTCATATCTCCTGACGTTCGATTCAAGTGCTAGGGAGTTGATTTGTTGCTGCATCTCTTGATTACGCAACAGTGGGATAGGAATTTGTCGAACATGATCATCATCAATCTCATCAACCACAGAGCCATATGTATAGCGGGTAATCAATGTGCGGCCATAGTCAGATGTCAGGAAAATATAAAGGTATCCAGCAATCTCTTTATTGGCAGGCACAACACGGATTATATGCTGATTCGCTGTCCAGCCCTCCCAGTGTTTTCCAACAAGTGCTACTCTTCCAATCGTACCGCTACAAGTTATGAGGGTCATATTTTCTTTCAATTCTAGTTGTTGTGCAATACGGTCGCTATGATGGACATTGGAAAGATATTTCTTATTTGATGGGTCCAATTCTCCCAACTGCTTTCCACCTATAAAAATTCGACCATATCCTTCTTGTACATAGACACGCTTAAATCTGCCTGGTAGAATAACTGATCTGCTTATCTGGCTGTCGCCTACGGTTGTTAATTCGGCAGCGTTCTCTTTGAGGTGGGCAACAATTGCATCTGCCGCCGGAACATGGTAGGAAGCATCAAGCCGCAGGTTCATATTGCTTAGTTTTACATCGAATGTGCTCACAGGGGCGCCCACCTTTTGAAACTCATGTATAGCTGGCAGGTGAAGTTCCGCTATCAACAGGCCTGTAGCCTTATCAATCATTTCATTGGACTCGTCCCGCAAAGCATAGGAGCGTGCAATCAAATTATGTATACGCTGCCGCAACTCCACAGGAGCATCGGGAACCGGGATTTCTGATAAGTGGTCCGGCTCAACATGGGTAATTACTGAACCATAGCCATTGGTTTGTAAAATTAAACTGCCCACCTTTGATTTGAGATAGGTATAAACATATCCCAAGTCATATTCTTTTTTGAAGGTAACACGAATTACGTCATCAGAAAAAACACGACCGGCCAAGGTTCTTGATACATATGAGATGTTGCCTATTGTACCGCTGCGCGTCAGCAATAAAGTGTTTTCCTTTAAGCGGAGTTCATCCATATCACAATCTGCCAACCGAGATATATGTTTTTCTGGAACAGGATAGAGATCGGTCATCTGTGAAGGAAGATAGAACCCCTCTCCATATGGCTTATCACACCATATCCTCTTGAGCCGGCTCCGCTGCATCCAGCCAGGATAATAGGCAGTTTCAATCAAGCCGCTATCACCATAGAGAATAACAGTTCCATATTTCCCTTTATAAACACTCTCCCGCGCTTGTTTTGCCTCCACATCAAATACGCTAGCCTCCAGCCGCTTCCCACGGGAAATCATATCGGAGAGGGAGACCGAACACCACTTTATAGGGCTTTCCGGAATATGAACTTCTATTTCAGGCGCGGTATTCATTTTGTGGGCCAAGTTACCTGCTACCATGCAATGCCCTCCCTTCGCTTCCAGTCGTCAAAGATTGCTGGTACGGCAGTGGTCTGATCGTCAGGCACCTTGCTCTTGCGCTCGTGAGAGACAGTGCGATCACCCTCCCCGGTTTCACCGAGAACCATGATGTTATCCGTATCCGGGGCAAGGATTTCATTACCTTCTACATCACGCTTGAAAATGGGATTGCCTCTCTTATCATGTCCTACCCTTTCAACCATTGCCATAAAGATATTATAGTCGGCCATTTGTCCTGTAGCCGCTTCTTTGTCCTTTTGTGCTGCTGTTTTCTTTTGAAGAAATAGAACCGATGTTTGTGTGCCGTTATGGGGCTGAAAAGTATCTACATGGAGATCAACGCTGGCAATAATCCTATGATTCTGAATCAGCCATTCACGAATGTACCCCAATCCCGGTGATCCAAGGATGGAATCCGGCAAAACTATTCCCATGCGCCCACCTGGAACGAGAAACTGTGAACATCTCTCAATGAATAGAATTTCAGGCGGGACAGATGATTGCAAACGCTCAGTCATCCTCCAAGTGCCGGTTGTCTTGTCGTTTTCCCAAATGTGGGCAAGTTCAAACTGTTCAAGGATGTTTTTGTCCTTGATAGGAATTTTACTGCCAAATGGGGGATTTGTTACAATTACATCAAAGAACGCAATACTTTCATGGTTGCGAATTTCTGACTTCTTGATATGTAGTGCCTCCGCAAGCCGTGTCTTGAACTCATCTGTCCATTCGTGCGGAGGCAGGAGGGAATTTGTTTGCAGAATATTTCCGCTACCATCATTGTTCATGACCATGTTCATCTTGGTTGCCTTGACTAAATCAGGATTAATATCAAAACCAAAGAAACTGGTCGAAGCCATCTCGGAAATCCGATCTTGAAATACTTTTACGGTGTCGCCATCCCAATCTTTTTTAGGAATTCCCATGCTGGCAGAAAACTCTGCTTCAAGCTGGGCAATAACATGTGTCATTGCCTGTACAAGAAAACCGCCAGTACCACAGGAGCTATCCAGGACACGCTCGTCAATACGAGGATTTATCATCTCCACAACCATCTTCATAACATTTCTGGGCGTAAAAAACTCGCCCCTGTCGCCGCGGAGATTGGCTCCTACAATTTCTTCATATGCTTTTCCCTTGATGTCGATATTCGTGCTGAGCAGGCTGTACCGCTGCAATTCGCTGACAATATACGCTAAGCTGCGAGGCGTCAGCTTGATCTCATCATTTGCGTCAAAAATCTTACCATGACGCTTCTTTACGCGCTGAAAGATTTGGGAAATGCGTTTCTGTACAGTCAGTTGCCCATCCGGATTTGAACGCTCCTCAGACGTTGTAAAAAATTCCAGAGGCTTTGGTATATTTCGCTCGTCCTCGATCTTGCAAAAAATGACTTTTAGCAACTCAAAAAATGCAGGTTGTTTCTGCATACCATCATTCACATAAATGTGATTATGACAGGTTTTAAACACAAACAGCAGATTATCATCCGAAGCATTGCGCAGATTTTTCCGGCTAGGTCTGTTTACCTCATCTAAATTGCCATCCGCAGAAGGAATATCGTTGTATTCCATAAAGCAAATATTCCCAGCACCATCTGTATATTTACGGAAGACAAACTTTTGAATGCTATTTGTCCACATACCCCATTCGCAGTTCGGGCATACAGACATATAGGACTGCAATTGTGCTATTCCATCCTTGGCGTTTCTGGCATCGACGGTTTCCTTTTTGCACTCAATAATAATCTTAATTGTGCCCTGTGTTTGCTCTGGGGCATCTTTGTCCCAGATTACAATGTCTGCCCGAGGTTTTCTTGAGCCAACTTGAAGAGTGAACTCGATTTTGATCTGCGATGTGAGATATTTGTGTTCGTTCACAAGACGTTTTTCTATTGTCTGACGAACATACTCTTCGGGAGTATCGTTTCTGAACTTGCTGTCAATATAGTCGCAGATTTTACCATCTGGAATGACAATTACCTTTGTGTCAGCCATTACTGCTTCCTCCGTTCTCATGGGAAGGGCGTACATAACGGATTATGTCCGCCAAATCACAGTTAAGAGCATAACAAATACGAGCTAAAACATCGAGGTCTGGTCTCTTGATGTCATTCTTACAATAAGCGTTCAGTTGTGTCCGTTGTAGGTTTGCTTCCTCAGCCAAACGATTTTTGCTGACTTTTTTCTCCTGTAAATACTCAGCCAAAACGATATCAAAATGTCCATAGTCAAAAGGTTCGCTCATACTATAGCCCTCCTCTGTAATATAATTATAGCGCAATAGGCAAATATGTACAGCTGTAATTATTTACAGGTGTGTAAAAAGGAACAGCCATAAATAGAGGTAAAAAACAAAATCCACCAGCACCGAAACTTTAAGATTATCGGTACTGGCGGATTTTAGTTAGTCCAGAGGCTTATCCTCTGTGACGGTTTTCAAGTAAACTTCCGGGGTCCCATTGAGAATTAAGTCAGCATAGGCAACCGGATCATTGAAAATCAAGTAATCTAATTCAGAACGCTGATACATATTGCTTGAAATCTCGTTTTCGACTGCGGTGCAGTCAATAGAAATAATGCTGCTATCAGCAAATTTAAGCTCTACACAAGCAGTGTCGATATTGAACTCACAAGAAATCAAGTGCTCCAAATTCGTCACCTCAAATCATTCCAAAATGCTTTAGCGCCTCTGTAATTGCCGCTTCCTTTTCCGGTGGGCATTTCGGCTGTCTGGAATTCTCAGACTTCGGTTTATTATAGTTTTCTCGCTCAATAATGCCATACTTCTGCTTGACCTGAGCGATATAGAGGTGGCTGACTTTCAGCCCTGTATGTTCCAGCACATACTCTCTGATTTCCTCATAGGTAGCCTTGCTCTCCGCCGCTGTCAAATCCAGCTCGTCCAGATTCAACTCCACCTCGATATGCTGCTTGGTGTTGAGTTTGGACAAAAGTACTACCGTCTCAACATGCCCAGTCCTCGGGAATAAATCAAACGCCTGCGCGCGTATCAGCTGATACCCCGCACCGGTCAGTTCGCGCACATCGCGCGCCAGTGTTGCCGGGTCACACGATACATAGACAACACGCGGTGGTTTCATCTTCAAAATTGCGTCGCGCGTTTGCTCGTCCAGTCCCTTACGCGGCGGGTCGACCACCAGTACATCCGGCCGCACGCCGCGCGCAGCCAGCTGCCGCGCCGCCTGCCCTGCGTCTGCACACAGAAATTCCACGCTGTCCATTTCGTTACGAACCGCATTTTGCCGCGCATTTTCCACGGCTTCCGGCACAATTTCCACACCAATCACGGTTTTCGCCCGCTCCGCAAGCGTCAGCGTGATAGTTCCTGCACCACAATACAGGTCAATGACGGTTTCCTCTCCCGTCAGCCCTGCAAACTCCACTGCGCACGCATATAACCGCTCAGCCTGCGCGTGGTTGACCTGATAAAACGCCTCGGGAGAGAGCAGGAACGAATGCCCACACAGCCGGTCCTCGAGCATCGGCTCACCCCACAGCACATCCGTGCGGTCACCAAGGATGACGTTATCGCCGCGCTGATTATGGTTGAGCAGAATGCCGGTCAACGATGGCTCAGTCTCCCGTAAACGGCGCACCAGTTCGTCCAGCGCGGGCATCTTGCGCGTCGCCGCAATCAGCGTCAATTGACTTTCGCCGCTCTTTTCACCTACGCGCACGTAAATATGCCGCATCGCACCGCGTTTTGCAGCGTAATCATACGGCGGCACATCAAATTCCTGCATCCACTGCCGCACAACAGCCGCGATGCGGTCAGCAGTCTCGGATTGAATCAGGCATCGCTCTACCGGTACGATGTCATGGCTGCGCGGCCGGTAAAAGCCGGTCACAATGTTGCCGTCTGCATCCCGTCCGACCGGATACTGCGCCTTATTGCGGTAATGCTCGGTGGTCGGCGCGCCCGTAATGCCTTGAAGCACCGCACCATCCTGCCCACCGATGCGGGTCAGCGCATCGCGCACCTTTTTCTCCTTGGCGCGCAGCTCCTCCTCATATGTGATGTGCTGATAACAGCAGCCACCACACTTGTCCGCGACCGGACACGTCGGACGAATGCGCGCGCCCGACGGCACAATCAGCTTTTCCAGCCGTGCATATGCCACATTCTTTGTGAGCTTTACGATGCGCACATCGCACTGATCGCCCACCGCCGTGCGCGGCACGAACACCGCACGACCGTCAACTTTACCGATTCCGACTCCATCCGCAGTATAATCAACAATCTGGCAGCGATAAATTTTATTTTTGACAAGCTCCATTTTGTGGCGCTCCTTTTCCCGATGTTACCCGTATTATATCATGTCTGCGGCACATACTGCAATCGGAAAGGAGTGAATGCCCGTGAAACAAGATGCGCATAAACAGGTATCAGCCGATGTGCCTTTTTCCTTTCTCAGCGCCATGGGGCACGATACGCGCGCAATGGAGCGGTTCTTCGCGCTGCCGCATGAATCGCGCAAAACATTGACTGACGCTGTCTGCGTCTCGGACGACCCGGACACGCGCGCTGCACAGGCGCTCAAGTCTCTGGCAAACGGCGGCGAGGGCTACTGCGAGCGATACTGAAAAGCAGAAAAGCGTCCACTCGGACGCTTTTTTGCTTTTTGTTCTGTTTTCTGCTCTATATCCGCCTTTTTCGCGGTTTATAACTCAATAACCTCCTGTGCCATCTGGAACAATTCATCGGCTGTCATATCAAGGTCAAAGCCACTGAGCGTATAATACACGCCATCCTGCTCCCAGCTGAGGAACTGATACTGCTGCACGGTTACTTCATTTGCGCCGTAACCAATCTGCAAATCCCCTGCTTCAACCGCTGCCTGCTCCTCGGCAGTCGGCTCGTAGTCCGCAGGTACCGCTTTGTAGTCGTCTGCACTGTACTGTACGGTGATGTCACCGATTACGCGCGCATCGTCAAAAGTGCTCGTATCCACAGTGGTGCCGTCGTTATGCGCCTCGCCCGTACCCAGATGCAGCGTTACGCCATCCCGCTCATATTGGACGTCGATATTTGTCCACTCACGCAGCACATTGCCGTCCTCATCCTTTTCGCCGCCATACTCATGCACAGCGTTTTCAAACGTAAAACCGTTTGTAAACGACTCCGGCACCTTGGCGCCGTCAATCAGTTCAGCCTGTGTTTCAGCATAGCTCATGCGCTCGTTCGACCAAGAACTGCCAAACGTATAAGCAACAATACCATTGCCTGCTACCGCACCGGTAACAGCTACTGCTGCCACCAGCGCGACCGCCGCCAAACGCTTTGCAAACGGACGACGAACCTTACGCGGCGCTTTGCCGCTTTTAATTGCAAAATCAATGCGGGTCTTGAGTTTTTCGGGAGCTTCCATTCCCTCTGCACACCGGTGCAGCATTTCCTGCATCTCGCGTTCCATCTTCATCTCATCCATGTGTCACAGCCTCCTCTGGCTTTCCCTCTTTTTCGGTCAACGCCTGCCGCAGATGGCGGCGGGCGGAAAACAGGCGGGATTTGACCGTGCCCTCGGTCACGCCAAGCGTGCGCGCAATCTCCTTGACCGGCCGGTTATCAAAATAATACAGCACCAGCACGGTGCGGCGCTTTTCGTCGAGCGCGTACATGGCTTGATATAACCGCCGCTGCTCATCGGTCCGCAGCACGGCGGATAACGCGCTTTCGCCTTCGCCGGTCTCGAAAAATTCGGCAACCGGCGTTTCACGTTTAGCCTTGCGGCAGTATTTCCATGCTGCACGCGACAGCGTTCTGAGCAGCCACGGACGGAATTTGGCCCCGTCCTTGAGCGCCCCAATCGCTTGCGCGCAAGTCACAAACGCCTCCTGTGTCAAATCCTCACCGTCCGCACGGTTGCCGGTAATCAGGCAGGCAATCCGGTAGGCATCGTTTTTATAACGCTCATATAGTTCGTCGAACGCCTGCATGTCTCCTTGCTGCATCCGCCGGACAAGTTGTTCATCGGTCATAGCTTTGCTCCTTTGCGTTTTAGGTGCACCCGTCAATAAGAGCCGCGCGGCGACGGTTCGGTTCAAAAATTTTTATGCCGCCTGTTTGGAAGGCTTCCGAATATAAGAGCCTTCCAATGCAGTTTGGTTCAAAAAATATTGAACATATTTCCCCACTTTGGCGGTTGTGTTTTACAGACCCGTCCCCTATACTGTTACTATACTCCAAACAGTACAAGGAGGAAAGCCCCATGAACAAGCAGGAATTTTTTGACGGAAACGTATTTGACGCATGGCGCTGGTTTGGCGCCCACATTAAAAACCAATCGGTCATTTTTCGAGTTTTTGCACCAAATGCAGCCAGAATCACGCTGACAGGCGCGTTTAATGACTGGAAAGAGGACGAGCTGATGCAGGACGGTCGCAGCGGTTTCTGGGAGGTTTCCGTGCCGAATGCTCATGCAGGACAGTTTTACAAGTACCGCATTTACACCCACAGCGGCGCAATAATCGAGCACTGCGACCCCTATGGCTTTGCCATGGAGTTGCGCCCGGGATGCTGCTCGGTCATCACTGACCTTGCGGAATACCGTTTCACCGACGCGGACTGGATGGCCGCGCGCACAGCCGCGTCCGACGCGCCGCTGAACATCTACGAGCTGCACCTCGGCTCGTGGAAACGCAATCCCAAGGATGAAAACGGCTGGTACCGCTATGATGAAATCGCGGACCTGCTTATCCCGTACCTGCGCGAGAACGGCTTTACGCACGTCGAGTTCCTGCCCCTGTCCGAGCATCCGTTTGACGGCTCATGGGGCTACCAAAATACCGGGTTTTTTGCACCGACCTCGCGCTATGGCACACCCGCACAGCTCAAAATGCTGATTGACCGGCTGCATCACGCGGGCATTGGCGCCATCATGGACTTTGTCCCCGTACACTTCGCGGTGGACAGCTACGGCCTTGCGCTGTTCGACGGCACGCCGCTATACGAATATCCCCACCCCGATGTGGGCGAAAGTGAGTGGGGCAGCTGCAATTTTATCCATTCACGCCGCGAAGTCCGTTGTTTTTTGCAGTCCGCGGCCGACTATTGGCTGGAAGAATTTCATTTCGATGGTCTGCGCATGGACGCCGTGAGCCGCCTGATTTACTGGCAGGGCGACCCCGCGCGCGGTGTCAACGGCGACACGCTGGATTTCCTGAAAAATATGAACGCAGGCCTAAAAGCTCGACACCCCTCCGCCCTGCTGATTGCAGAGGACTCGACCGCATTCCCGGGTGTCACCCGTCCGGTGGCAAAGGGCGGACTGGGCTTCGACTACAAGTGGGATCTTGGCTGGATGCACGATACACTGACCTATATGCAGACTCCGCCGGACGAGCGCGCCGAGCGGCGCGGCCAGTTGCTGTTCTCCATGGAATATTTTCCTAATGAACACTATCTGCTGCCGCTTTCGCACGACGAGGTTGTGCACGGCAAGGCAGCGATTGTACAGAAGATGTGGGGAGCGGACCTGACCGATAAATACGCACAGGCGCGCGCGTTCTATCTTTACATGTTCGCCCATCCGGGCAAAAAGCTAAACTTTATGGGCAACGAGCTTGGTCTGCGCGTCGAATGGAGCGAAGCCGCCGAGCTGGACTGGACCTATATAGATGGCCAGTTTCACACCTTCTTTTGTGCGCTGGGCAAAACCTACTGTGCGCATCCGGCACTGCATGCAGACTATGCACCGGATTCCTTCCGCTGGCTGCCGGCTGATGCGGACGCACCCTGCGTATTTACGTGGGAACGCCGCAGCACAGACGAGCATTTGCTCGCGGTCTGCAATTTCTCAGACGAGCCGTATACCTTCTCCACGTCCTTGTCTGCACCGACCGTCCTGCTCAATACCGACTGGGAGCGTTTCGGCGGGCAATCAAAAGAGAACCAGCAGTCATTTATCCAAAATTCGGACAAATTTTCTCTGAAACTTGCAAAATTCAGTGCTGTTTTGCTTCAAATTATAAAATCAGAAGAATCGACCACTGAACCATAAAACGCGCATACAACCAGAAAAGGGCCGCCCACAAGGGCGGCCCTTTTCATCAACAGCCTGAAATATATCCGTGCACCACGCGGCGCACCTTCTTGGATGGAAGCTGTCTTATCCCATCTTCGGGAACAGCTCCTGATCGATTACCGCGTCAAGCGTCATACCCGCATAGGCAATCTGCGCCAGCCCGTCGATAAACCGGCCGACCGCCGCAAGCAGCACGGAAATATTGTCCGCGACAAAGGGGATAAGTTTTTCCAGCTCCAGCGAGCCGTCCAGCAGCGTATTGTGCTTGAGGTAAATCTGGCCAGCCTGCTCGTAGAAGCCGAACGCACCCAGCGCGCAGAAATCGTTGCAATACGTGCACGCGCGGCGCAACTGATTCGCATGCGTATCCGGCGCACCTTGAAACAGCGTGACGAAAAATTGCAGCAAGCCGCTGTCCTCGCTCGGCAGCTGAAGCGGGATAAAGCATGCCTCGATTACCACATCCTTGGCAACCTTGCCCTGCCGCATCGCCTCGCAGCGCAGCAGCGTCGGCGCGCCCTCCTTGCGCATCACCTCGGCGCGAAAGCCGTTCTGGTTCAAAACCTCAGCCATGCAGGCGAGAATCTGCTCTTGTTGTTCAATCTTCATCCCTTTTTCACTCCAATATCCGTACGGTAATGTGCTTTGTCAAAATGGATTTTTTTGACGTCCGCATATGCTTTGACGATTGCCTCGTCGAGCGTGGGCGCGGTCGCAGTCACGCCAAGCACACGGCCGCCGCTTGTAACGAACGCGCCGTCCTTGACCACCGTGCCCGCATGGAACACGAACGAGTCGGTCACATCTTCTAAACCGGTGATGACCTTGCCCTTCTCATAGGCCTTGGGGTAGCCGCCCGACGCCATGCACACACAGCACGCCGCGTTATCCGCCCACCGGATGTCGATTTCGTCCAGCTTTTCGTCAATCACAGCGTTGAAGATATCAAACAAATCGGTTTCCAGCCGGGACAGCACGGCCTGTGTCTCGGGGTCACCAAACCGCGCGTTGTACTCAATCACCTTGGGGCCCTTGGGCGTCAGCATCAAGCCGAAATACAGCACGCCCTTGAACGGACGGCCTTCAGCCGCCATAGCCGCCACTGTAGGCTTGAAAATCGTCTCCATGCAGGTCTCAGCCACATCCTCGGTATAGAACCGCGAAGGCGAGAACGCGCCCATACCGCCCGTATTCGGGCCTTCATCGTGGTCATAGGCCCGCTTATGGTCCTGCGCCGATGGCATGGTCTTAAGATGCTTACCATCCACAAACGCCAGCACAGACACCTCCGGACCGGTCAGGTACTCTTCAATGACAACGCGCGCACCCGCGCCGCCGAAAGCATGGCCGTCGATTGCGTCCTTGACCGCGGCGATAGCCTCGTCCTCGGTCATGGCGACCGTCACGCCCTTGCCGAGCGCAAGGCCGTCCGCCTTGACAACAATCGGCGCGCCCTGCTCCTTGATATAAGCAATCGCGGCCGCTGAATCCTCGAACACCGCATAGCCCGCGGTCGGGATGCCGTACTTTTTCATCAGTTCCTTGGCAAAGGACTTAGAGCCTTCAATCACAGCCGCATTCTTGCGCGGCCCAAACGCGCGGATACCTGCTTCTTCCAGCGCATCCACCATGCCGAGCGCCAGCGGGTCGTCCGGCGCGACCATCACAAGGTCGGGCTGATGTTCCTTTGCAAAGGCCACCACACCGTCAATATCGGTCGCCTTGATGTCCACGCACTCCGCTTCCTGTGCGATGCCGCCGTTGCCCGGCGCGCACCAAATATGGTCGACCTTGGGGCTTTTCTTCAGCGTATGGACGATGGCGTGCTCTCGCCCGCCGCCGCCGATAACCAGTACTTTCATGGTTTTTCTCCCTCCGTACGGATGTATTCTTTCTGCGCGCGGAACGTATCCGCCAGCAACGCGATGTACCCGAGCACTGTCATGGTATTGACTGCGGTCACAGTCAAAGACAGCGCCATATCATTGAGCCAGCCGGGGGCCATGAGCAGCATCAGGATAAAACCTGCGCTCCATACAACGAAAATCGCCCATTCGATGAGCGTTCCGTGTCCCGCGTCCCGCATCTGCGCCATAAACGCCATCAGCAGCATGCAGCCAGTCAGCAGCAGCGGCACGAGCGAAGCATATTCCAGCACCATGCGGATAAGTCCCGCCGGCAGCACAGCCGGCCCGCAGACTACTTCAAAACCGATGCACACATCGGCCGCGATGCTCGCGCGCATAAACCAGCAAGACACCTGCTGCAAGGACAGTGCGCCCGCAGAGATGAGCGCATAGGCTACGATTTGCAGCATCCAGTTGTCCTGCAAAATCAGCCCAAGCAGCAGCCCGCCCGCAATCGCAAGATAGGCATAATAGCCGCGAATCAGCTTCATTCCTCCACCTGCTCTTTCAGCAGCGTTTTGGCGCGCCACAGATAACGCACCATCCAAATATAAGACACGATTGCCGCCAGCAACGCGGCAATCTCAAACAGCATCTGCACCCGGAACAGCAGGGTATACTGTCCCTGCGCGGTCGAAATCTCGGCCTGTCCGATAAACAGCGGCAGAAAGCCCATCATGGAAGAACCGCGCTGGACGAGCGTGGCCAGCGACCAGGTCCGTCCGATGCGCAGCGTCTGCTCGGACACATCCGCCGTGCGCAGCTTTTTGTCAAAGCCGCGCTGCATGGGCAGGTACATCAGCAAAAACAGCAGGTTGACCAGCATGTTGCCGATCCAGTCCGGATTGGTTCCGTCCGGCAGCAGCAGCACCAGCACACAGCCGATAATCGCCGCGCCCAGCGCCGGCAGACAGCGCAGCCGCCATGCGGCCCAACCGTTCATCAGGTAACTCGCCGCCAGAAGCACCAGCCGGGCCGTCTCGCCAAACACTTTCGGGCTTAACGCCGCGGCGACCTGCACCGCGAACGCTATCAACACCCACTTTGCCGCGGATGCAGCGTTTTCGCGTATCAATGGTGGAACAGGCGCATGCCGGTAAACGCCATGACGATGCCATACTTGTTGGCCGTTTCAATCACATTATCGTCTCGAATGGAGCCGCCCGGCTGCACGATATACTGCACGCCTGACTTGCGCGCGCGCTCGACATTGTCGCCAAACGGGAAGAACGCATCCGAACCAACGGTCACGCCGGTATTCTTCGCAATCCACGCCTTCTTTTCCTCGGCAGTCAGCACCTCAGGCTTGACCCGGAAGGTGTTCTGCCAAACGCCGTCCGCCAACACATCCTCGTACTCGTCCGAGATATACACATCAATGGCGTTATCGCGGTCGGGACGACGGATGCCGTCGACAAATTGCAGACCCAGCACCTTGGGATGCTGCCGCAGGAACCAGTTATCCGCCTTATTGCCCGCGAGTCTGGTGCAGTGGATGCGGCTCTGCTGGCCCGCGCCCACACCAATGGTCATGCCGTCTTTGACATAGCAGACCGAGTTGGACTGCGTGTACTTGAGCGTAATCAGCGACAGAATCATATCGTGCTTGGCGCTTTCAGGCAGTTCCTTGTTATCAGTGACAATATTGTTCAGCAGCGCTTCGCTGATTTCATAATCGTTATAGCCCTGCTCAAAGCGGATACCAAAAATATCGCGCTGCTCAATCGGCTTCGGCACATAGTCCGGGTCGATTTTGACAACATTATAGCCGCCCTTGCGTTTCGTTTTAAGGATTTCGAGCGCCTCGTCCGTATAGCCCGGCGCAATGATGCCGTCGGACACCTCATGCGCAAGATACGCCGCGGTATCCGCATCGCACACGTCGGAGAGCGCCGCCCAGTCGCCGTAGGAACACAGGCGGTCCGCGCCGCGCGCGCGGATATAGGCGCACGCGATGGGCGACAGTTCATGGTCCGCCTCGACGAAGTACATCTGCTTCTCGATATCGGTCAGCGGCTTGCCGAGCGCCGCGCCCGCGGGCGACACATGCTTGAAGGACGCCGCCGCCGGCATACCGGTCGCCTTTTTGAGCGCTTTTACCAGCTGCCACGAGTTGAATGCGTCGCAGAAGTTGATATAGCCCGGTTTTCCGTTTAATACTTCGATGGGCAGCTCGCCCTCGGTCATAAAAATGCGCGCAGGCTTCTGGTTGGGGTTACAGCCGTATTTGAGTGCCAGCTCCTTCATGCGTCCTTGCCCTCCTCATGCTTGTTGCGAATCTCCTGCCAGTATGCGCCGGTTTCGAGGTCGATATAGCGCACAAACAGGGCGACCTTGTTCTGCTCATTCATGCTCGTCCAGAGCATTTCGGTAAACTGCTTGATGGGCTTTTCGATACGGATGCACTTAGGCTCGCCACGGAACGGCGGCAGCGGGTCTCCGTCGCACTGATAGGTGTGGATGAAGTGGCCCAGCCCCGGCACCGGCTTGTCATATTCATAGAAAAAGCGCTTGTTGGAGGTACGGTCGGACGTGAAGTTCTTGAGGATGGACAGGCTGTAAGAGCCGTCCTCGTTGATGACGCCCGAAATGCGCGAGGTGTAATTGGGGGCATCCGGCTCAAACTGACGGGTACGCAGCGCGTCGATGTAGCTCTTGCCTTCCTTGAGGTACTCGCAAATCGTGTCGGTCTGGTCGCCGTTGGTGACAACCAGCTTGCCGCCGCACTGACGCACCGGATGATAAATGATAAGCGAGGGGTCGGTCATCTTGGACGGGTCGTAGGCCTGCGTGCAGATACCGTCCTCGGTCTCCACAAACACACGGTTGCGGCTATTCTCCGAACGGCCCATGATGAAATACGCCACCACATTCTGCTTGTTATCCAGCGTGCGGCCAAAGATGATGCCGCGTCCCGGATACGCATTGCTCATCAGCTCATTGCTGATATTGAACACATTCTTGCTCATAACGCTTTCCTTCCTCCTTACTTTCTGGCGACCCACGCGCCGTGAACGCTCAGGCGTCCCGCGCAGAAGTCGCTGACGGCCTGCGGCAGAAGAATCCACTCGGCCTCACGCATCACACGCTTCTGCAATGTCTCCGGCGTGTCGCCTTCCTCCACTTCGACCGCTTTTTGCGCAATGATTGCGCCGCCGTCCACCACTTCGGAGACAAAATGAACGGTAGCGCCGGTCACCTTCACCCCTTTGGCGAGAGCCGCCTCATGCACGCGCAGGCCGTAGTACCCTGCCCCGCAAAAAGACGGGATGAGCGACGGATGCACATTGATAATGCGGTTTTCATAGCGGCTGCAAAAGCTGTCCGGCAGCACGGTCATGAAGCCCGCCAGCACAATCAGACCAATCTCATATTCCTCCAGCAGCGCAGTCAGCGCCGCGTCGTAATCCTCCGCGCTGTCAAAGTCGCGGCGGCGCAGCACGGCGGACGGAATGGACGCCTTCGCCGCGCGTTCCAGCGCAAACGCCTCCGGGTTGGAGGAAACCACCAGCCGAATGCGGCCATTTTCAATCTTGCCCGCGGCCTGTGCGTCAATCAGCGCCTGCAAATTTGTGCCGCCGCCCGAAACCAAAACTGCGATGTTTGTCATAACTGATTCTCCACTCTTTTACTCGAGCACAACGCCCTTTTCACCCGAGACGCACTCGCCGATGACATATGCCTTTTCGCCCGCAGCTGAAATCGCGGCCACCGCGCGGGAGGCATCCTCAGCCGCGACCGCGAGCACCAGACCCGCGCCCATGTTGAAGGTGTTGTACATGTCGCGCTCCGGAATCTTGCCGGTCTTGGCAATCAAATCGAACACCGGCGGCACCGGCATCGCGCGCTTTTCAATCTTGGCGCAAATGCCCTCCGGCAGCATGCGCGGCACATTCTCATAGAAGCCGCCGCCTGTGATGTGGCTGATACCCTTGACCTCGACCTTGCCCATCAGGCCCTGAATCGCCTTGACGTAAATCTTGGTCGGGGTCAGCAGTTCCTCGCCCAGCGTCTTGCCAAACTCGTCAATATAACGGCGCACGGACTTTTCGTTGATGCCCAGCGTCTTGCGCACCAGCGAATAACCGTTGGAATGCACGCCCGAAGACGCCACGCCAATGAGTGCATCGCCCGGGCGGATGTTCGTACCGTCAATCATCTTTTCCTTGTCGACCATGCCGACCGAGAAGCCTGCCATATCGTACTCATCCTCGGGGTAGAAACCGGGCATTTCGGCCGTTTCGCCGCCAATCAGCGCGCAGCCCGCCTGACGGCAGCCTTCCGCAATGCCGGAAACCATCTGCGCAATCTTGGCCGGATGATTTTTACCGACCGCAATGTAATCGAGGAAAAACAGCGGCTGCGCACCGCAGCAGGCAATGTCGTTGACACACATCGCTACGCAGTCGATGCCGACCGTGTCATGCTTATCCATCAAAAAGGCCAGCTTGAGCTTGGTGCCCACGCCGTCCGTACCGGAAACCAGAATGGGATCAGCCATGCCCTTAAAGTCCGGACGGAACAAACCGCCGAAGCCGCCGAGCGTACCCATAACGCCCTTTGTAAAGGTGGATTCGACCATCGGCTTCATCAGCTTGACCGCCTCGTAACCGGCGGTAACGT
Source organism: uncultured Agathobaculum sp. (assembly GCF_944384695.1). Classification (GTDB taxonomy): domain Bacteria; phylum Bacillota; class Clostridia; order Oscillospirales; family Butyricicoccaceae; genus Agathobaculum. The sequence goes on from NZ_CALWUQ010000007.1 coordinate 18,125, forward strand.
CCACACCGGCTGCCTTGTAGCTTTCAGAACGGCTCTCACTCATAGTAATACTCCTTCGTCGTTTTTTCAGCGAAACGGCTTATTCCTTGCCGTTCCAGCAATAGGTACAAACCTTGTCGCGGTCCAGTCCGATAGCCTCCAAAAGGCCGTCGAGCGACTGATACCCCAGCGAGCTGAAACCAAACTTTTCACAGATGGTTTTGAGCATGCACTGGCCGCGCTCGGTATTGGCATCCGCGTATTCCTCCAAATGCTTCTGGCCCTCGTCGCCCTCCAGCTCCTGCACGATGCGGCGGGCAAGCAGCTCCATCTCGGAATTGGAGGATGAGAAGTTCAGATACTTGCAGCCATACATAATCGGCGGACAGGCGGAGCGCATATGCACTTCCTTCGCGCCCGATTCATACAGGAATTCGACCGTCTCACGCAGCTGCGTGCCGCGCACGATAGAATCGTCCACAAACAGCAGCTTTTTGCCCTCAATCAGCTCGGGCACCGGAATCTGCTTCATCTTGGCGACCTGATTGCGGACCTTCTGATTGGCCGGCATGAACGAACGCGGCCAGGTCGGCGTATACTTGACGAACGGACGGGCAAACGGCTTGCCGCATTCGTTGGCATAGCCGATTGCATGCGGCACGCCGGAATCCGGCACGCCTGCGATGTAATCCACATCCTCGGCAAGACCGCGTTTTTTATCGTCCTGCGCCATGATTGCGCCGTTGCGGTACCGCATGACCTCGACATTGACGCCCTCATAGTTGGAATTGGGATAACCATAATACGTCCACAGGAAGGAGCAAATCTTCATCTCCTTACCCGCAGGCGAGAGTGTTTCAAAGCCCTCCTCCGTAACCTTGACAACCTCGCGCGGCCCAAGCTCATAGGCGTCCTCATAGCCCAGCTTATGGTACGCGAAGGACTCGAACGAAACGCAGCAGCCGTCCTCATTCTGACCAACTAGCACCGGCAGACGGCCCAGACGGTCGCGCGCAGCGATAATGCCGTCTTTGGTCAGCACCAGCACGGTCAGCGAGCCGTCAATCAGCTCCTGCGCATGCAGGATACCGGAAACCAAATCGTCCTTCTGGTTGATGAGCGCCGCAGCCAGCTCGGTGGAGTTGACCTTGCCCGAGCTCATCGCCATAAACTGATGGCCGTGGTCGGAAAAATAGCGGGAAACCAATTCCTCTGCGTTGTTGATGATGCCGACCGTGGTCAGCGCATACAGACCAAGGTGCGAGCGCACCAGCAGCGGCTGCGGGTCGGTGTCGCTGATGCAGCCGATGCCGCTGCAACCGGAAAAGTCCGGCAAATCTTTCTCGAATTTGGTGCGGAACGGGGTGTTTTCGATGCTGTGGATCTGGCGCTGGAAGCCGCGTTCCTTATCATACAGGATCATGCCGCCGCGGCGCGTACCCAGATGCGAATGATAGTCCACACCGAAGAAAATATCCAGCACGCAGTCCTGCTTGGAGACGACGCCGAAAAATCCTCCCATTTGTTACTCCTTGTCTTTCCTCCCGTCGAGCGGGATTTCGTTTTCAAACATATTCTTTTCCGCCTGTTCGGGCACCGGAATCGGATACTCGCCCGAGAAGCAGGCGTCGCAAAAGCCCAGTTTGCAGCCGACCGCAATCTTGCGCGCCGCTTCCAGTGACAGGAAGCCTAAGCTGTCCACGCCGATAATCTCGCGCATTTCCTCAACCGTGCGGCCATGTGCCAAAAGCTGGCTGCGCTCCGGGATATCCGTGCCAAAGAAGCAGGGATGACGGAACGGCGGCGCGGAGATACGCATATGCACCTCGGCCGCGCCCGCGTCGCGCAGGAGCTTTACCAGCCGCGCGCAGGTCGTGCCGCGCACAATGGAATCGTCGACCATAATGACGCGCTTGCCTTCGACCGCCGTGCGCAGGGCGTTGAGCTTTAAACGCACCGAGCGCTCGCGCTTATCCTGCCCGGGCTGAATGAACGTGCGGGCAATATAACGGTTTTTGATAAGTCCCACGCCATAGGGAATGCCGGAAAACTTGGCGTAGCCAATCGCGGCGGGGATGCCGGAATCCGGCACGCCGATGACCACATCCGCACCGACCGGATGCTCAATGGACAGGTACTTGCCCGCCTCCTGACGCGCCAGCTCGACGCTTGCGCCGTCGATAATCGAGTCCGGACGGGCAAAGTAGATATACTCAAACACACAGGCGGTGCTTTTGCACTGCACGCCGCAATGCATCGAGCGCAGCTCGCCGTTTTCCACCACGCATACCTCGCCCGGCGCCACGTCACGGACAAACTGTGCGCCGAGCGCGTCGAGCGCGCAGGTCTCGGAGGCGAAGATATATGCCCCGTCCAGCAGGCCGATGCACAGCGGGCGGAACCCGTGCGGGTCGCGCGCGGCAATCAGCTTGCGCGGGCTCATCACCACCAGCGAATACGCGCCTTCGATGATGCCCATGGTATTTTTGACCGCCTCTTCGATGCTGCCGCATTTGAGGCGCTCGTTTACGATGGTATAGACCAGCACCTCGGTGTCATTCGAGGAGCGGAAGATGCCGCCGTTTAACTCAATGCGGCGGCGCAGCTCGCCCGCGTTGACCAGGTTGCCGTTATGCGCCACGGCAAGGTTGCCCTTGACGTGCGTAATGGCAATCGGCTGTGCATTTTCACGCGATTGCTTACCGGTCGTCGAATAGCGGACATGGCCGACGGCCATCGAGCCGGGCATACCGTCCAGGATGTCCTGACCAAATACCTGGCTGACCAGACCAACGTCCTTATGGCAGCGGATGACGCCGCGGTTGTTGACCGCAATGCCTGCCGCTTCCTGCCCGCGATGCTGAAGCGCGAACAACGCAACATAGGCCTCATGCGCGGCCGCAATCTCTTTGCCCGGAGGGGCGGCGATGCCAAACACGCCACACTCCTCGTGCACCTTGTCAAATGGGGTTTTGCTCTGTTTTAGAATACGATATCTCATGGATTTGCCTTTTTCTGTCGGGGTGTTACTTGCTCATTACGCGCTTCATGATTTCCTGATAGGCCTCTTCCACGCCGCCCAAATCGCGACGGAAACGGTCCTTATCCAGCTTTTCGCCGGTGGTCTTGTCCCACAGGCGGCAGGTGTCCGGGCTGATTTCGTCCGCCAGCACGATGGTGCCGTCCGCGGTCTTGCCGAACTCGAGCTTGAAGTCGACGAGGGTAACATTGAGCGTATCAAAATACTGCTTCATGACCTCGTTGACCTTGAAAGCCATAGCCTTGATGCGCTCAATCTCTTCACGGGTGGCGAGCTTCAAAGCAATCGCATGGTAAGCGTTCATGAGCGGGTCGCCCAAATCGTCGTTTTTGTAGGAGAATTCGATGGTCGGCTCGTCAAACACGATGCCTTCGTTTACGCCGTAACGCTTGGCAAACGAACCGGCCGAGATATTGCGGATGATGACTTCGAGCGGTACGATGGACACCTTCTTCACCACGGTTTCGCGGTCGGAAAGCTGCTCGACGAAATGCGTCGGCACGCCCTGCTGCTCAAGCAGCTGGAACATATGATTGCTCATCACGTTGTTGATGACGCCCTTGCCGGCAATCGTGCCCTTCTTTTCGCCGTTGAACGCGGTCGCGTCATCCTTGTAGTCCACGATGACCAGATTCGCGTCATCGGTCGCAAAAACCTTCTTGGCCTTGCCTTCGTAGAGCTGTTCTTTCTTTTCCATGTCCATATTCCTCCATTTATGTGTGTAATTTAAAACAAACCGTTTTGTTTTGGGTTTTACCCGGCCGGCGCAATGGTCACGCCCGCCGCGCCTTTACCCTGTTATGCAAACTGCGCTTTGATTTTTTCATCCTTGGCCATGACCTCGTTTGCCATGTCCGCCTTGAACTGCGCGAGCTTGCCTGCGAGCGTGTCGTCCGACAGCGCAATCATCTGCGCGGCAAGGATGGCGGCGTTGTCCGCGCCGTCGATTGCCACCGTCGCCACCGGAATGCCCTTGGGCATCTGGACGATGGACAGCAGGCTGTCCATGCCGCCCATCACGCTCGTGCCCATCGGCACGCCGATGACCGGCAGGGTCGTGTTGGCCGCCAGCACGCCGCCCAGATGGGCCGCCTTGCCTGCCGCCGCAATGATGACGCCGAAGCCGTCCTCCTTGGCGTTTTTGGCCAGCTGCTCAGCCACCGCCGGCGTGCGGTGTGCAGAGCAAATGCGCACTTCGGTCGGGATGTCAAACGACTTTAAGCGGTCGATGCATTTTTCCATCACCTTCAGGTCGCTGTCCGAGCCCATGATGACCAGAACTTTTTTCATCTGCAATTCCTCCTCAAAAACAAATGAGGACACGGATATACCCGTGTCCTGTATGTGCTCAATGTGCTGCACCAATGCCCGAAACCATGCACGAATGCCCGGGCTTTTCCACTGTTTGCATCAAGAAAACACTGCCGGTCATATGCGCACCTCTTTCTCTCAGGCGGTTGGTGAAGATACACTATTATTTTATCGAATACGACTGTGCATTGCAAGCATTTTACATGGTTTTTTCGTCTTTCGTGCAAATGCCCAAAGATACCCGTCCCGCGCGTCAGCTTTCGTGCAGAACGCCCCCCGCGTACAGCACGGCCTCCATCTGGTGCACGCGCTCGCTCCACGAGCACTGCGCGCCGTAGTCCAGACGCTTCTGCACCTTTTCCGGGTCGTTTTCCGCCGCGGCCGCGTCGCACAGCTGGAGGAATTCATCCGCGTTATGCGCGATATAGACCACATCCTTGAAATCCTCGACCTGCAACGGCTCGCGCGTCGAAACGACCGGCTTGCCGGTGGCGAGGTATTCATAGAACTTCAGGGGCGATACGTCCTTGCTCAGCGCACCCGCGTGGAACACATTCAAGCACACGTCCATCTGCGCAAGATACGCGGGCAGCTCGGGCTGCGGCACAAGACCGTGAAACACGATGTTTGGATATTTCTGCAAATGCGTCAAATCCACACCCGGCAGCGTGCGGCCGATGAGGAAAACCGTCGCGTCCGGCCGCTCCTTCGCCAGCTTTTCAATCAGCGCATAGTCGATGCACTCCTGCAGCATGCCGACAAAACCGAACACCGGATGCTTCAAATCTTTCATATCCGCCGGACACGGCAGGCTGTCCTTTTCCTTCTGCACGCGCGAGAATATCTCATATGCGGCGCCGTTCGGAATCATTTTGGTCGTCGGGTTGATTTTTTCCAGCGTCTCGGCCAGACCGACCGCGGTTGCAAACACCTGATTGGCAGGCTGCGCCAAATCACGCTCCATCCGGTCGACCACCGCCGGGTTGATGTGGCCCTTGTAAGCCGAATGGCGGTCGACGCAGTCGTACACCAGCGCGTGGTGCGGCACATGCTCGACAATATCGCACGAGGACGGCGAATAACACCACAGCACGGTTTCCTCCCCGAAGCCATGCTCGCGCATTTTTTTGCGCACGAAAGCCGCCTGCCGCTTCTGGTTGATTTTGTTCACCCAGCGGAACTTGTTGAAAAACGGCAGCACGGGCGGCAGCGCGTACACCATGATATTTTCGTGTCCCTCGACCTTTTCCCCCGGCTGCTTATACTTATTGATATAGGCCGACGCCTTTTTATCTTTCAGAGGCGCAATCAGCGACACCGGCGGGTCAAAGTACAGCACCTCGCTGTTCCGCAAGCGGCTCATCACGTTCTGCTTGCGCGTGGGCAGCGGGTGATAGTTGGTGGTCGAAAGGCAGACAATATGATTTTTCATTCCGCCTGCTCCTCCTTTTCCTCTTGAATCCCCAGCAAAATGGCCGCGCCGCGCACATTTTCATGCTCGCGCTCGCGCAGCAGCTTGGCGTTGCGCCGCACTTCCTCATCCAGCGCGCCGGACAAACATTTGTCAATCAGTCCGCACAGCTCGTCCGCCCGCACCTCGCGCAGCTGCGTGCAGGTGCTGCTGCCGATATACTTGAGGAAGCTGTCCACCTTGATATCATAGCTCATGCCGACGACCGGCACGCCCTGCCCCGCCGAGAACATCAGCGAGTGCAGCCGGATGCCGACCACGGTTTTCATGCGCGCAAGGATACCGATGGTCACCTCAATGGGCTGGCGGGTGCGCACCGCATACCACGGGCAGTGCAGCAGCGCGCCCACCCGCTCGGCGGGCGTCAAGTCGCTGGGAAACTCAATCGGCACGAATACCGGCGTCAGTCCGTGCTTTTCATAGGCGTAATCCGCCGCCGCCGCAATCGCGGGCAGCGCAGCGTCCAGCCCCTTCCAATTGCGCAGACCGAAGCCGATATAACGCCCGTTCGGGTCGATGCCGCTCTGCTCCATGGCCAGCGACACCACCTCATACGGCGCCGCGTCCAAAATGATGGTCGGGTCGGCGGATACGCGGATATCCGGCCGGGTCACACCCATGCGCGCCAGCTCCTGCCGGGAGTTCTCATCGCGCAGCGTGATGCGGTCGACCGAGCATTGTATCGTCTTGGCCGCCATCTTGCGATTGCCCGCGCGGTTGATGGGACCGATGCCGCAGCCATACATCATCACCTTGCAGCCGCGTTTCTTGGCCGCGCGCAGCGTATAGCAGTAATACCAGATGGAGCGGGTCGAGGTCACGTCCTGCATGAGCGTGCCGCCGCCGTTGATATAGAGCGCCGCACGGCGGAACCGCCGCAGGACCGAAAAGATATTAAACGTATACACCGCGCCCGTGCGGTAGGTCAGGCGGGTTTCCTTCGGGCGGCGGGACATAACGCAGATGGTGCGCTCCGGGTCAAGCGCGCGCATCTCCTGTACAATCGCCTCCAGAATCGCGTCGTCGCCCGCATTGCCGCGGCCATATGCGCCGCAGATAACAATGCTCTCGCGCTCATTTTTCGGGCGGTGGAAGCGCGCAAGCAGGTGCCGGTAGTTGGCCTCCTGCCGCTCGCACATCTTATCCTTGGAAAAATTGCGCGAAGCCTTTTCATACAGCGCCTGCGCAAAGGTCTGCCGCAGCTCAGCATCGTTTGCCAGCCGCGCCATGTATTCGCTCAGTTTTTTGTCGTCCCCGACCGGGAAAATATAGCCGTTTTCACCCGTGTCGATTAGCTCGGGCATGCCGCCGACATCCGAACAGATGGTCGCACAGCCCGCGCAGATGCCTTCCAGAATGGAATACGGGAAGGTTTCGGACACCGAGGACAGCAGATTGATATCCATTGCGCGGAAAAACGGCTCGATGGGCGACACCCAGCCGCAAAACGTCACGCGGTCGGTGACATGCAGCTGTGCGCACAGCTTTTTGAGCATCTCCTCATCCTCGCCTTCGCCTGCAATGAACAGACGCAGCTGCGGCGCGCCTTGCAGCGCCGCGGCAAAGGCGCGCACGGTGGTGGCAATGTCCTTGACCGCGGTCAGGCGTCCGGCGATGCCGCACAGCACGTCGCCCTCTGCGATTTCCGCGCCGTAGTTTTCTTTGAGGTATTGGGCGCGGTCAAAATCCCCCTCCGGTCGGCGGAACTCCATTCCGTTATAAATTTTGACGATGCGCTCGGGGTCGAAGCCGCGCTCAATGAGCGTGCGCGCCATGCGGTCGGCTACCGGCTGATAAAAGTCCAGAAAGCGCAGCGCCACTGCGTTGGCCGCGCCAAAGGTATGCTGCTTGAGCGGGTTGCCGAGATAATCCAGCTTATAATCCGAGTGTACGGTCGTCAGCACTGGCACGCGGCGCGTGCGGCGCACCATCGCCCCCATCAGATTGGCACGTCCGCCATGGCAGTGGATGATATCCGGCCGAAACTGGTCCACCAGATCGCGCATCGCCCGCGCCGCGCGGAACGGGTTGTGCCGCTCGATCACGCGCACGTTGATGCCGCGCTCACGCGCCTCATCCGCGAACGGGCCGGCACGGAAGGAAATCAGCATCACTTCATTGCGCTTGGCAAGCCCGGTGACGGTATTCATAATTTGGGTCTTGGCGCCGCCCACGTCGCCGCCGCCCATCACATGCATCACTCGCAAAACAGATTCCTCCAAAGGACATTTTTTCACAGATATAGACAGTATACCATGAATCTGCCGCAAATGCAAAACACAAGTGCCGATGTTTACAAACCGTTATTTGTCTTTCCCGAAAAACCATGCTATACTATATCTATCTGACCGAAAGCGAGGGTTTTTCCTTTGTCCTCCAAAAACACTATGACACGTGACGCGATGCTGTTCCTGCCGGCCAAGGTCATCGAAGGCCTGCTGGTCATTGCCTGCACATCGCTGTATACCCACCTGTTTTACGAGTCCACCGTCGGCACGTTCAACTTCATCAACTTCAACGTACAGATTGCCTACCTGATTCTGGCCGGCTGGATGGCAAACGCCGCCACCCGCTATGTGGGAGAAGCGTTTTCCAAAGACCATGGGCGCGGCCTGTTCTCCACGGTCTCAACCGTGTATCTCATCATCTGCGCGGCGGTTGCGGTGTTCTGCTGCGGCGCTGCCGCCATTCTGCACGACCCGCTGTATCTGGGCTTCATGACCATGTTTTTCAGCTACACGGTCTTTCAGATTCTCAATTCCGCGCTCATCCAGCTCGGGCGCATGCGCGCTTCCATCACGCTCAGCCTGACCTCGGCCGTGCTCAAACTGCTGGTGGCCTACGGGCTGGTGTTCGGCATGCGCAACCCTGCCTCCCCCTTCCCTGCCATCTGCGCCAACACGATAGCGGACGGCGTTGCCGGGATTGGCGCGGTGATTGCGCTGGGCATTCCGTCGATTGCGCGGCTGCGCTGGTTCTCGCGTGAGCTGTTCGGCAAATTCCTGCGCTTCGGCGTGCCGCTGATGGGCGTTTCCATCTCGGTCACACTGCTCAACCAGATCGACAAATATCTGGTAGTCGGCTTTTTCAATATGGACGCATACGGCATCTATTCTTCCAATAACTCGATTGCTTCTGGCCTGTTCACGATGATTTCGGTCGGCATCATGCGCGGCGTATACCCCGCTGTGCTGCGCGCGTGGCGCGAGGGCGGGCGGGATGCGGCCAAGCCCCTGCTCGATCAGGGCGTGCGCCTATATCTGCTGATTGCAGTGCCTGCGGTCGCCGGCCTGACCGCGGTCGCGCTTCCGATGTCGCGCGTGCTGTTTGCCAAAGGGTATGACGCAGGCGCGCCGGTCATCGCGTATACGGCGCTTGCCATGCTGTTCATGGGGCTGACGGAGTACGCCAACAAGGCGTACGAGCTGGAGCAGTCCACGGTTTCCGTGTTGCAGAACAGCGCGGCGGCGGCGGTCATCAAGGTGATTTCCAGCATCATTCTTTTGCGCACGTTCGGCTTTACCGGCGGCGCGATGGGCTCGATTGTCGCTTTTGCGTCCTACTTTGTCATCACCTGCGTGCGGGTGCGGCGGCGTTTCCTGTTCCGCGTGCCGGCAAAAAACCTGACGCGCATTGTCGTCAGCGCCGTGCTGTGCGGCGCGGCGGCTTTCGGCTGCACGCTTCTGCCGGTGGGCAACGTCCTGCGGCTGGCCTGCGCCGTACCTGCGGGCGCAGTTGTCTATGCCGTGTGCATCGTCGCCAGCGGCGAGGGCCGCGCGGAAATGCAGGCCGTGCTGCGCAAGCTCAAACGGTAAAACCATTTTATCCGTCGGCTTTCTCACCTTTTTCTCGCAAAAAACTTGTCTATCCTGCAAATCAATGGTATAATATGACCCTGTATGAAAATGCTGAAATAGAGAGGCGTTAATAATTATGGAAATGATTCACGAAGCGGGCCAGTACGTCGATACCGTAAAGCGCGTGTGCGATGCGGTCGGCGGCGAAGTCACCTTCCGCGGCACGGTGCACCGCGTGCGCGACATGTCGGACTTTGCGTTCGTCATCATGCGCGTTGAACGCGGTCTTATCCAGTGCACCTTCCAGGGGGACGAAATCGGCGGCATCAAGCGCGCCGAAGTTAAGGATGCCATGGTGCTCGAAGTCACCGGCACGGTGCGCGAGGAGCCGCGCGCGGAGCACGGCATCGAGGTTGTGCTGAGCGCTGTCAAGGTGATTGCCCGTCCGTATGACCAGCTGCCGGTACCGCTGGGCAAGAAGTATATGGGTCTGTCGCTCGACGTAGACTTGCCGCTGCGTCCGATTACGCTGCGCCATCCCATCAAGCAGGCGGTATTCCGCGTGCAGGGAGCCATTGCGGACGGCTTTGCGCAGTATATGCAGTCGCAGGGCTTCACCCACATCCACACGCCCAAGATTGTGGTCGCGGGTGCGGAAGGCGGCGCAAACCTGTTCAAACTGGACTACTTCGGCCAGCCGGCCTACCTTGCGCAGTCCCCGCAGTTCCACAAGCAGTACCTTGCGGGCGCATTCGGCCGCGTGTTTGAAATCGGCAGCGTATACCGCGCCGAGCGTCACAACACCTCGCGTCATTTGAACGAATATATCGGTCTGGACTTCGAGATGGCGTACATTGACTCGATGTACGACGTCATGGCGATGGAGACCGGCATGCTCAAATCGGTTATGGCCTATGTCAAGGAGCACTGCCCGGAAGAGCTGGCGCTCCTCAAGGCGGATATCCCGGAAATCACCGAGATTCCGACCATTCGCTTCCATGAGGCCAAGCAGATTATGGAGGAAAAGTACGGCCACAAGTCCAAGAACCGCTACGACCTTAACCCGGACGAAGAAGTGCTGCTCTGCCAGTGGGCCAAGGAAGAGCATAACAGTGACTTTGTATTCGTCACCCACTTCCCGTCTGCCAAGCGTCCGTTCTACGCGATGGACGACCCGGAGGACCCCAAGCTCGCCCTGTCGTTCGACCTGCTGTTCCGCGGTCTGGAAATCACGACCGGCGGCCAGCGCATCCACGACTATCAGGAGCAGATTGCCAAGCTGGAAGCACGCAAGATGAACGTCGAGCTGTTTGAATCGTTCACCATGCTGCACAAGTACGGCATGCCGCCGCACGGCGGTCTGGGCATTGGTCTGGAACGCCTGACCATGCAGCTGCTGGGCCTGAACAACGTGCGCGATGCGTCTATGTTCCCGCGCGATATGAACCGCCTCGAACCGTAAACAACAAAGCAGTAACCACCGTCGGAATTAGGGATTCCGACGGTGGTTTTTTATCTGCATCGTTTCCTGTGTATCCCCATAAATTGGAATATGACCCAGCTTTGGTAACAAAACGGAAAAAAATCCGGACAAGCTGTCACAAAACCCATCTGTCATCCGTTATAACGGGTGAACATGTTCCTATGAAAGGGGGCGCAGTCATGGACGCCCGCCCACTCGACGAGCGCTTTGCCGAAGGCAGTGAAACGGCGCTCGCGGATGCCATTGCGCTGTACGGCCAGCCGCTTCTGCGATACTGTCACCACATTTTATGCGACTATCACGAAGCGCAGGACGCTGTGCAGACCACCTTTATCAAAGCCTATGACAATCATCACCGGTTCCGTCCGGGCACCAGCCTGAGCGCATGGCTGTATCGCCTTGCCTATACGACCTGCGTCGATTTGCTGCGCCACCGCAAGCGCCAGCTGGTCACGCCGCCTCCTGTGGCTGCCGACCCGGATTACATCGGTGAAGACTTACGCCGCGCACTCGAAACCCTGTCGCCCGAGCAGCGCGCGCTGGTATACAGCCGGGTCATCGAACAGCGCAGCTTTGACGCGCTCGCCGTGATTTACGGCAAACCCGCCGCAACCCTGCGCAAGCGGTATGAACGCGCACGCAAAAAGCTGGCACAGGCGCTGCAGGGCACACCGGCAGAAAGGAGGAGCAAGTCATATGAAACTCACACCGGATGATTTGCGCATCCGCCAAGCACTGGAACAGATTGAAACCCCAATGTATGACATTGCCGGTGCGGTGCGCGAGCAGCGCGCCCGCCGCAGCCATCGCATGCCGCTGCGCAGCCCGCAGCGCATTCTGGCCGCTGTCCTTGCCGCGGTTTTGCTGACCGCGACTGCCGCTGCGGCTGTGGTGCAGTTCTCCGGCGGCTGGAATGCACTTTTCGGACAAAATGTGATGATACCGGACGGTCTTGCCACCCCTGTGCGGCAAACGCAGACCATCGACGGCTGCACCATCACGCTGGAGGATGCCATCGTCAGCGAGGACGCCGTCGCGGTGCTCTATTCCTTCCGCTATGCGGATAACTCCACGGTCAACACCGGTTCACGCATCACCCTTTTGGGCAATTCCAACCTGCTGATGGATGGCTCCGACGAATACTGTGCGTCCTCCAGCGGAATCGGCTCCATGGACAGCCAGAACCCTTCCGTCGAATATTACTATGAGGCCTTCTCGCTGACCGAGGACCCCGGCGACCGCCAGCTGACGCTGACCATTGCACCGGCATCCTACATGGAGCAAAGCGACACCCTGCCGGCCCCGATGAATCTTTCTGCAATCTACTTGTCGCACCCTGTCTCCTATCAGACCGAAGATGGCGGCGCGCAGCGGCTCATCGCCCTGCAGCAGCAGGACTGTGCAGACGCAATCCTGCCGCAATCCTACCAATTTCCCGAAATTCAATTTGCAGGCGTCGCCTTTGAAGGCGAAACCCTGTGCGTTTCCCTCAGCATGCCCGAATATGATTCCTATGACAGCGCATCTGCACAAATCGAATCCCTGCGGGATATTCGCACCAATCATCTGTACTATGGCTCACTGCACAGCTACGGCGACACAGACTGCGCCACCGAGCTTTGCGAAACCCAGTTTGAAGGTCTGACCGAAGAGGATTTACCCTATCTGGAGCCGCAAATCTCTTACCGGCGTTATATCCCGCTGACCAAAACAGGCTGGTCGTTTTCCTTCCGTGCGCCGAGCGCAAAAACGCTGACACGCGAGCTGAACCTGACGATGACAGATGGCATTCGCCTCGATGCGCTCACCATTACGCCTCTGGGCGTGAATCTGTCCGGCACGATGCCGGTCGATCCCACATCTGAGGAACCACTGTACTTCGATGACCGGCAGACGCCGACTGTGGCGCTTGTCCTTCAGGACGGCACCACCGTGCGCACCGTTTCGCGCGGCAACTCGCTCAGTTTGGACAGCGCCGATCCAACCACTGCGCAGTTCGGCATCGAATATCAATACCAGAACGATTCGGAAAGCCGCCGTTTTCTGCAAACCGAGACCATCACCGCCATCCGAATCAATCAGTTTACCATCTCGATAGAAGAGTAGAAAGCCCTGTGGGGGGTGCATGGAGCCGGGCGGTGTGGGGCCGTTCCGCTCCCGACATATAACAGCCTGCTGATGCGCAGGCTGTTCTTTTTTGGTTACATCCTTGTGAAATTCGCACATTGCACAGTTTTGTTGCGTACTTTTTGTGCATTAAACACAAGAATCCGGCAAGGCGCACCGCTTCCCACTCCAAAATGATGAAAAAAGCCGGATACCGTAAAAAACTCTTTCCTTTCCGCATTTTTATGCTATAATGTTAGCAGAAAAAGAATTCAGCTCTTTTGAAATGGAGGTAATCATTATGACCAGAGGTATCCGCGTAAAGAATACGGATGATATCCAGAAGATTAACAAGATTGTCACCAAGTATGGCTTTGATATCTGGATTCATGGCAAGAGCGGTATGGTAGACGCCAAGAGCCTGCTCGGCATGTTCCTGCTGTCGCTCAACGAGCCGCTGCAGATTGTTCTGGAGGACGACGTCGACCCGACCGCCCTGTTCAAGGATCTGGCTGACTATCTGGAAATCGAGGACGAGGAGTAATCCTTTCCCCGCATCCGCAATACTTAACAGCAAAGCACCGGAAACGCAAGCGTTCCCGGTGCTTTTTTCTGTCCGCTGTTTGGTTTTTACAGGATGCGCAGCGTCTTGGGGGCTTCGGTCAGGTTGATGCAGCCATCCTCGATGGCATACAGCATATCCTCGGTGCGCACGCCGAATTTCCCGGGCAGGTAAATGCCCGGCTCTGCCGTCAGAATGCTGCCCGCGGGCAGCAACCCTTCCGAACGCGAGGACGCGGTCGGCGCTTCGTGGATTTCCAGCCCTACGCCATGGCCGAAGCCGTGGCCAAAGGCATCGCCGTAGCCCGCCGCTTCAATCACGCGGCGCGCCGCGCCGTCCACCTCCCGACCGGATACCCCCGCCTTGCAGCAGGCAATTCCCGCCAATTGCGCGTCCAACACAATATCATACACGCGCTGCATCTCCTCGGTCACATGCCCGACCGCAACCGTGCGCGTCATATCCGAGCAATAGCCGTCCACAATGCAGCCAAAGTCCATCGTCACGAAATCCCCTGCCGCAATCGTTTTATCGGTCGGCACGCCATGCGGCTTGGAGCTGTTAGCCCCCGACACCACAATCGGGTCAAACGACATATTTTCCGCCCCGTAGTGCAGCATCAGATAGGTCAGGCGCGCGGCGATTTCCTTCTCGGTCACGCCAACGCGGATGTCGTTCATGACCTCCTCAAACGCCTGCTCAGCAATGCGCTGCGCCGCCACAATCTTTTGAACCTCATCATCCTCTTTGGTCACGCGCAGGCGGGCAACGCTGTCCTCCAGCCGCATGGCGGTGGCATGCAGTGCCGTCGCCCAGCGAGTATACGCGGCATGCGTCAGCGTTTCATCCTCCAGCGCCACCGTGCGCACACCGTCCTGCTCTATCAGCTCATTGACGGCTGCGGTATAGCTGCGGCCCACGCCGATTTCACGCACCTCAAAATCGGTCACCGCGGCCCGCGCCGCCTCCACATAACGGAAATCCGTATAAAATACCGCCTGCTTGGCGGAAAGATACACTGCGCCCGCAGTCGAATGGAACCCGGTCGCATAGCGGCGGTTGACCTCGCTGGTCAGCACCAGTGCGTCATAGGGCGCTTCCAGCAGCAGTCCCTGCAATTCCTTTCGTTTCATGTCAGCCACCTCACCCGATGATTGCCTTGACCGCATCCACGGCCAGCAGATAGCTGTGCTTGCCGAAGCCCGCGATTACGCCCGCGCACACCGGCCCGATGACCGATTTATGTCGAAACTCTTCACGCGCCTGCACGTTGGACATGTGTACCTCCACAGCGGGGAGACGCACCGCCGCGATTGCGTCACGCAGCGCATAGCTGTAATGCGTATATGCGCCCGCGTTGATGATGATGGCGTCGCAGTCCTCTCGCGCGACATGAATGCGGTCGATGAGCGCGCCCTCCGAGTTGGATTGGAACACCGCGCACTCCATCCCCAGACGCTGGCATTTGTTGACCACCTCCGCATTGATGGCGGCAAGCGTATCCGAGCCGTAAATCCCCGGCTCACGCTGACCGGTCAGGTTGAGATTGGGTCCATGAATCAGCAGCACTTTTTTCATTTTTCTATCTCCTTGTGAAAAATTTGCATCATCGTCACAGCATCCTCGGCCTGCGTTCCGGCCGATTCGCAGATAAAGGTCGGGGTGTAGCCCCGCGCCGCGGCCTCCTGCGCCACCGGTGCAAAGTCCGGCCCGTAGTCCGTATCGGCAAAGGTCAAATGCCGCACTTCGCCCTTGGCGTTGTACTCGATGTGGGAAAAATGCGCGTGCAGCACGCGCGTACGCTCCACACCAATGGTATTTTCCATCAAATCAAACAGGCGCGCCACATCCGCGCGCGTCGACATGCCGCCGCCCGTGCGGCTGTTGAGATGGCCGAAGTCGATACAGGGCAGCAGGCGCTCGTCCGCCGCGACCAGCTCGCAGACCTCCTCCGCCGAACCGAGCACACTTTTCTTGCCCATGGTTTCCAGACAAACCGTGCAGCCGGTCAGATGGGCTTCGTCCAGCGCACGCAGAATATTTTTCACGTTCTCATGCGTATTGCGCATCGCGCGCTCGCGCGTCAGTTTGCCCTGTCCGCCGCAGTGCACCACCATGCGCGTCGCGCCCAGCGGCACTGCCAGCTGCGCGGTTTCCAACACATAACCGACGTTCTTTTCCATCCGCTCGGCTTCCTCGGAAGACAGGTTGATAAAATACGGCGCATGGATGCTCATGCGGATATCATGCAGAGCCGCCGCCGCGCCGATTTTGCGCGCGGTCTCCTCCCCGCAGCGCACGCCGCGGCCGCACTGGTATTCAAACGCAGTCAGGCCCTTGTCAGCCAGCCACGCGGGCGCATCCTCGCTTTTCTTAAAGCCCTCGGCGGCAAAGGACTCGGAATTGCCCGCCGGGCCGAATCTTGCCTCACTCATGCCGTCCTCTTGCCTCCATCCTGCGCTTGCCGCGCTCGATAAAACCGCGCTCGATTTGATAGCGCACATTCACCCAGAAATAATGCCGGTCGAGCGTCTGCACGTAGCAGGTCAGCGCGCCGACGCGGTTGCCGCCGAGCACATCGGTAAAAATCTGGTCGCCCACGACGGCGATTTGGCCGAGCGGCAGACCAAGCCGCTTTGCCGCCCGACGAAAGCCGCCCGCCAGCGGCTTTACCGCCCGGCAGATATATTCCGCGCCCAGCGCCTCACAAAATTTTCCCACGCGCGCCTCGCGGTTGTTGGAAAACACCAGCACTTGCAGCCCTGCCTCGCGCAGCATGCGCACAAACGGCGCGAGCGTATCCGGCGGCAGCGCCGCCTTGTGCGAGGCCATCGTGCCGTCCAAATCAATCAGCACGCCGCGAATCCCATGCCGTCCGAGCAGCGTGGGCGTAATATCATAAATAGAATCAAACACATAATCCGGAATCAGTTTGCTCATTCGTTCACTCCTGCGTTCTCACTTTGGCGAATGCCACATATAGTGTAATAGAATTTGTCCAAAAAGTCCAGTGCAGCGCCGCAGCCTCCGCCATATGCGCTGCCCCGAACACAAGGGAGTCGATCATGATGGTATATACGAAAAATCTGGTGCTGGTATGCACCGGCCGGGATACGGCACGCGCAGCCGGACAGGGCATGCCCGTCCTGCATCTTTGTCTGGGCATCACGCCCAAGGGTGCCTTGCAGCGTTTGCAGCTGCCGACCGCACAGGCGCACTGTCTGCTTGGCTTATGCGACCCGCCGCTCGATTTGGCACTCTGCAACCCGGACCGGCTGGCAGCCGATCTGGTTTTTGAAGCCAAGCGCACAAATGCCCCCGGCGTATTTGCCGATTTTGAGCACGACACACCGCGCGGCCGCGCGCTGCTGGCCGCTTTTGATACCGCACTGCATGAAGCGGATATCCCATTTTTTGTCCCGCTTGCCTGTGGCCGCCAGTTGACGCACGCGGTTTTGACCACACCGACCGCACTTTCGGGCGGCAGTCTGACCGCCTATATCTCGTCCTTGCAGGGCATCTACGGCGCGGCGCGCATCGCAGCGTTTTTGCAGCCGGTCTCGCAGGATTTCACCCTGCCTTCGACCACACCGAACGGCAAGACCCTGACCAAAGTCGAGCGCGAAGCATTGCTCACACGCACCGGCGCGCAGACCTTCTTCTCCCGCGAGCTGTGCGCCAAATACTTCACCTATACCGACAGCGACGGCCGCGCGCATTTTGTGTTGTTCGACGACGCTTCCACACTGGAGGCCAAACTCGCGCAGCTGGCCGGCTGCGGCGTGCAGACGGTATTCGCGCTGTTCCCGGATGCCGCCGAGCTGCTCAATCCGTCGTGATGGGCGCGGTTTTTGCCCGCGTGAGCGCAATCAGGTCGGCAGGGGCGCACTCAATCTGGTAGCCGATTTTGCCCGCCGATACAATCACCGTCGGGATAGCGTTCACGCTCTCGTCAAACACGGTCGCAAACGCTTTTTTCATGCCCACCGGCGAGCAGCCGCCACGCACATAACCGGTAAGCCCCAGCAGCTCCTTGACGTGCACCAGCTCAACCGACTTCTCTCCCGCAGCCTTGGCGGCTCTTTTTAAGTCAAGCTCCTTTGCCACCGGAATGACAAACACATGGTAGCTGCCCGAACGCCCGCGCGCGACCAGCGTTTTGAACACCTGTTCCACGTTCTGGCCCAGCAGCCCGGCCACCGTCACGCCGTCCACCGCTTCCTTGCCGTGCGGATATTCATGTGCGGTATACGCGATTTTATGCTGTTCCAACACGCGCATCACATTGGTTTTGTCCGAAGCCATTTTCCTCGCTCCAATCTGCGTTTTATACAGATATTATAGCTTCCATTTGTGCAAAGCGCAAGAAATATCAAAAGGGTTTCTCCGAGAGAGAAACCCTTTTTTCTTCCGCATCAAATGGGCCGCGCTACGACAATCCGGATGCGCCCGCCGTCGTCGGTGTCCTTATCGTAATAGCAGGTGATATCATAGGCATCCAAGTTGTTTCGCAGCTCAGTCAGCGAAAACAGGCTGTAGTTTGAATTCTGATACAGATATACCGCACAATCATCCCAGAACAGCCAGCTTTCGTCATCCTTTGTCACCCCAAGCTGGGTGATGCTGTCCGGATTTTTAATCTGGTTGAGTGCGCGCACAGATTGCAGCTGCCCGTTTTCCATGGTCAGCCGCGCCGGACCGGCTGATGCGCCGAGCGAACTGCCGTTGGTGGTCAGTGTTTTTTCCTCACCATTCACCAGATAGGTATACTCGCCCGATGTACTCATGCCGTTCGATTCATTTTTGGCGGAGGTGATAATGCCGTACTCGTATAAGTCGCCGGTAAAGTCCCGCAGAATCAAATCCGTAATCTCGCCCGCGTCGTTTACCGCATAATAGCGCACATCCCCGCTTTCCAACTCCGCACCGTTCAACCGAGAATAATAAACGCGCACCGCCGCGGTATCATTGACGTCCAGAATCCGGATGTCATCCGCCATGGTGCGGCTGCCGATGGCGCGGCCCGATACCGTACCGGTCAGCGAAGTAGATTGCAGGATAGAAACATCGGTTTCGGACGAGCCGAAACCGATTGCAACAAAATCGCCCTCTTCAACCGTGGTTTTGGAGCAGGGGTACACATAGCTGACGCCGTCGGTCGCTGTGACGGTGATGGTGCGGGCGGTGTACGCATTGCCCACGGCGTTATTATAGGTCGCCGTGCCGACTGCCGTCACCACGCCGGCAACCGATGCGGCATAGTCCTCTGCGGGCAGCGCATAAGCTACCTTACCGTCGCGGCCGAGCAGCAGCGTGACCACATCCCCGATATTCAGCCCGCCGAGCGCCGACAATGCATACGCGGCTTCGCTTGTCTCGATTTCGTAGGTATTGCCCGCTACCGTCACCGAGGTCGGTGAGGAGGTCGAAGGCGACGCTGACTGATAGGTGCCGCTGACTGCGTTGGCATACGCCCAGATGGTCGAATCATTGTAGTAAATGACATCATACTTCTGCACCGCATCAGCCGTGGACGCATAGCCGTTTCGATAGACGGTTTTGTTATCACCCGACACCAGCTCGGACAGGGTGCTTTCTACCACAAACGGCCCTTCCATGGTATCCGACACCATGCTCAGATAGTCGATTTCGCCGTTGCTGTTCAAGGTATAGCCCAGCGTTTGCGCATAAACCTGCCCGTCCTTGGTGTCGGCATTGAGCAGATTATAGAACAGGTACATCATGTTGCGGCGCGTCATGGTCGTGCCCTGCGAAGCGGTCACGCCCGTGTTCAGTCCCAGCGACTGATACAGCGCAAGCTGTCCATAAGGGTAAGAGCCGGAAAAATCCTCGGTCGTGTAGCCGAGCAACTTGAGGCAGCCGGTGGCCGCCTCCTCCAGCGTCACCGTCTGATTTGGCTTATAGCTGCCGTCCAGATAGCCGGTCAGCCAGCCCTGCTGCACTGCGGTTTTGATATATCCCGCCGCCCAGTGCGTATAGGGTACGTCCTTGAACGGCGAGACATTGGACGTGCCCGCCACCTTGTCCTTATAGCTGGACGCCGCGACCAGCATTTTGGCATACTCTGCGCGCGTGACCGTTTTATCCAGATTCATATTGCCGCTCGTGTCGCCCACCATGATGCCGGTCGAACGGATGACCTGTTCCACCACGCTTTCCGACACCGCGGACGCTGCAAACGCCGACGGCAGGCAGCCGAGCAGCACCGCCGCTGTCAGCAGCAGCGAAAGTATCTTTTTCATGCTTCTCCTCCTTTTAATCATACCGCAGCGCGTCGATTGGGTTGAGCTTTGCCGCCTTACTTGCCGGCATAAAGCCGAAAAACACGCCGATGAATACCGAAACGCCAAAGCTGACGCCGACCGCGCTCACCGATGGCGTGGCGTTAATGCCGATTGCCTGCCCGAGCGCGAGTGCCACAGCGGCGCCGAACACAATGCCTATCACACCGCCCAGCGCCGAGGTCGTGCCCGCCTCAATGACAAACTGGCGCATGATATCCCTTTTTTTCGCGCCGAGCGATTTTCGGATGCCGATTTCGCGCGTGCGCTCCGTGACCGACACCAGCATGATATTCATGATGCCAATGCCGCCCACAAGCAGCGAAATGCCCGCAATGCCGACCAGAACCATGGTCATCATCGAGGTCATCTCCTCCATGGAATCAATCATTTCCTGCATATCGGAAATGGTGTAAAAATCATCGTTTTCAAACACGGCATACAGCGCGTTATCCAGAATGGTCGTTCCCTGCGCATTGAGCGCAGAATCCCATGTGGCAAAGGTATACGTAGAAATCTGCCCGAAGGTCAGCTTGGAGGCGGTGGTATACGGCAGATAAATGCAGTCATCCAACGAACCTTCGGTCGAGTCATCCTGCTGCTCGATGACGCCCACCACGGTCAGCGCATTGCCGTTGACCTTGACCGTCTGCCCGACCGCGTTGCCTCCCAGCATATTTGCTACATAAGTACCGACCACGGCAACTTTGCTGCGCGCTTCCAAATCCGCGTAGCTGATGAACCGGCCGCTTTGCAGCCCCAGACCGTTGATTTCCGCATACTGCTCGGAAACGCCGCTGACTGAGGTGGAGGAAAAGCTGTCCGAATCGGTCGCAGTTTTGACCGAACCCATGATGGACACCGTCGGGCTCATGCCCATGAATACATCGGTGTTTTCTTCATAAAGCTCATACATATCATCCACGTCCACCGTGCGGGACGAGCCGCGCCCGGTGACATTCACGGTCAGCATGTTGGTGCCCATATCCTCAAACATGGAGGTGACCTCGCCCGTCATGCCCTGCATGAGCGAGACCAGGATGATTACCGAGCCGACGCCGATGATGATGCCCAGCATGGTCAAAAATGCGCGCAGCTTACTGCCCGCCAGACTTTTGAGCGCCAGCTTGAACGCCTGTGTAAATCCCATCCGTCAGTCTCCTCTCGGGAAGGCCTCGCGCGCCGGGCCGTCAAAAATGATTTTTCCGTCCGCCACGCGGATGACACGCTGTGCCTCCTGCGCAATGCTGTTGTCATGCGTAATCAGAACGATGGTGTTGCCCTCGTCGTTGAGCTTTTGCAGAAAATCCAGTACCTCGCGGCTGGTGCGTGAATCGAGCGCGCCGGTCGGTTCGTCCGCCAGAATGACCGAGGGGTTGCCCGCGAGCGCGCGAGCGATGGAAACGCGCTGCTGCTGGCCGCCGGAGAGCTGGTTTGGCAGGTTTTTCTCCTTGCCCGCCAGACCGACGCGCGCAATCTGATACCGCGCCCGCTCGGCGCGCTCGTCCGCGGACACGCCTGCGTACAACAGCGACAGCTCCACGTTTTCCTGCACGTTCAGCTTGGGAATCAGGTTGTACTGCTGAAAAATGAATCCCAATGTTTTATTGCGAATCTCAGCCTGCTCATCGTCGGTCAGCTCGGAAACATCCTCGCCGTTTAACAGATACTGTCCGCTCGTCGGCACATCCAGACAGCCGATGATGTTCATGAGCGTGCTTTTCCCCGAACCGGACTGACCGACAATCGCCACAAATTCGCCCTTGAAAATTTTCATCGAAACACCGTCCGAAGCATGCACATCCGTATCGCCCATATGGTAAATCTTATAAATATTGCGCAGCTCGATAAGCGGTGTTCCGGTTGCAGCCTGTTGCGTGTTCATCACGGCATACCGCCTCCGCCACCGGCAGGCATACTGCCTCCGCCGCCACCGGAGGGCATGCCACCGCCGCCACCGGCAGGCATGCCGCCCATATCGCCGCCGGACATACCGCCCATGCCACCGCTGGGCATCATGCCCATTTCTCCCTCCTCGCCGGAGGACTCATGCATCATCTGCGGCACATAGACGATATCGCCTTCCGCAATACCGGAGACAATCTCGATGTAATTATCGTCCGACAGGCCGGTTTCCACCTCGACCGCCTTCCAGCCATCGGGCAGCAGCGTACCGTTTACCATAGTTCCATCCGTATTCTTGGCGCTGTCATCCTTGACATACACGATATTTCCGCGCTGCACCGCGGAAATCGGCACTGCGACCGCATCTGCGGCCTCATCCACCACAATGGTCGCGTCCACATTCATGCCAGGCAGCAAGTCCTCCGGCGGATTGTCAATCTGCACCGTCACCGGATAGCTGGTCACGCCGTTCGAGGTCGTGCCCGCCACCGATACCTTGGTCACCACCCCTTCGATGGTACCGGCATCCTCGAGCGAGTCGCAGGTGATATTGACCGTCTGGCCAACCGCCACCTGATTGATATCCAGCTCATCAAGCGAAATATCAAAGGTCAGATAGGACAAATCGTAAATGACGGCCAGCGTCGTCTGTCCGTTGGTTGCGTCAAGCGTGTCGCCCACCTTGGTGTTTTTGGTGATAACCGTACCGTCGATGGGTGCGGTGATGGTATAATCATCCAGCTTATCGACCGTATTCTGATAGGAAAGCTGCTGCTGCTCCAGCGACAGCTTGCTGTTTTCCACCTGATTTTCCACCGAGGTGGAGGACAGTGTCGCTACGGTCTGCCCTGCCGACACGGAGGAGCCCTCCTGAATGGACAGGCTGGCCACCTTACCGGCGGTATCCGCGGTGATGGTAAACTCGGACAGATACGTAAAGTTTGCGCCCTGATTGCAGGCCACACCGTTTACCGTCGCGCTTGCTGCCGACGAGGTGGACAGGCCGCCCGGGTTGCTCACCCGAATGGTCACATAGCGGACAATCTGATAGCCGTCGAGTACGGTATCGGCGGCGTCAATGGCCGTAACCGTACCGGTCAGTGTTTCAAACGAGCTGTCCATCGTGACCGTGGCCGTCGCGCCCACGCTGAACGTGGCCGCATCCGAGGAGTTAAACGGCACGGTCAGCTCCATGGACGAGGAATCGCGCACATCCGCAATCGTCGCGCCCGCCTGCACCTGATCGCCCACCTCGACATACAGCTCGGTCACCACGCCTGCTTTCTCTGATTTGACATTCAAATCATCCAGACTTTCCACCGTCTGGTTATAGCTGTTCTGGCTCTGCTGCAGGGAAAGCTGCGCCTGCTCAATCGAATTCTGGGCATCCGTGCTGTCGATTTCATACAGCACATCGCCCTTTTTCACCTCGTCGCCTTCCTCGAACGTGCAGGAGAGCACCTCGCCCTGTACCGAACTGGTGACATCATACTGATTGGCCGGTTCAATGGTGCCGGTCGCGGACAGGGTCAGCTGAATATCCTGCCGGGAGGCTTCGCTCTCGGTATAGGTCTGCGTCACCTCACCCTTTCCGGTCTGCAAAAAATGCCGCACGCCGAACACACCGGCCAGCACGACCAGCAGCACAACCGGAATGACCACCTTCTTTTTCAGCTTCCTGCGCTTTTTCTTTTTGCTGTGCGCACCGGGCGGCGCGCTCTCCGCGGGAGACTCCTCTTTGGTCTCGCTATTCGCAGAAAACAGTTTTTTGCCCTTCCGGGACTTTTTATCGCGCAATTTATCAAACGGCAGTTTCAATCTTTGCTCCCTCCTGCTCACGTTTTTTTGCCGCGTATCATCATAAGCGCGATGGTTTGAAGAAAGATTGAAAAAAACGCGACTTAACAATTTTTCCATCACTCCTACACAAAAACTCCACATATACCGCGCACAATGAAAAGCACTCCCTGTAAGGAAGGAGATTCTACATGCGCGTTCTTCTGATTGGAGCAACCGAAAACGAAAAGATTCCGCAAGCGCTCCGACGCGACCATATTTTGTTCGACCATATCCCATTGCCCGGCACGGAGCCGCTTCTTTGCCCGGAGGGACTGTATGACGTCGCAGTTCTGCTGACCGACAATGCAGGCAAAGCCGCAGCGCAGCAATTGACCGCGCTCCTGCCTGCACTGCGCGAGGACGGCATGTCCGTGCCGCTGCTGATTGTGGCGGCACATCTGTCCGCGCGCGACCGCATCCTGGTGCTGGACGCCGGCGCGGACGATGTGCTGACCCAACCCTTCCTGCTTGGCGAGCTGCTGGCACGCATCCGCGCGCTCAGCCGGAGAAGTCCGGTATTGCAGCCCCGTCTGTTGCAGGCAGGCGATTTATCGCTCGACCGCGGGCACTGCATGCTGCAAGGGCCAAAGGGCGAGGTGCGCTTGTCCTGCAAGGAAATGCAGCTCATTGAGCTGTTCCTGCTGCACACCGGACAGGTGCTGCCGCGCGAGACCCTTCGTCAAAAGGTCTGGGGCATCGACAGCGAATCGGCTTACAATGCCATTGAGGTCTACTTATCCCTTGTACGCCGCAAGCTGCGCACCATCGGCTCGGAGGCGCAAATCCATGCCGAGCGCGGTGTAGGCTATTACATCGAGGCATAACAAAACGTCCCCGCGGCCACATGCATCTGCATGGGCCGCAGGGACGTTTTTCTGCGTTACCAACCGCGGTATTTGCCGCGCTCAATCGGGCCGAACAGGACGTCTGTCCAGTGCCGGAACCAATCCCACAGTCCGCTTGTTTTTTGATTGTCCTGTTTCATACCGCGATCCTCCTTTGTGTTTCTGATTCTATTCTACCCGGTTTCGCCCTGTCTGTCCTTCACAAAACTGTGAAATTTTTCTTAAGAATTTATGAAGGGGCTGTCCCTGCGCAGGGCAGCCCCTTCCCGTTTCAGTCCTCGTCCTCCGACACATCGGCACCGTCCGTCAGGCCGAGCACAGACTGGCTTTCCGCTTCGCTCAGCTCGGTCACCCCCTTGAGCTTACGGCGAATCGCGCGCGTGCGCGTGCCGACCAGCTTATCCAGCTCGCGGCTGGCCTGATCCAGTCGGGTCTGGGTCTGCGTCAGACAGGCCTCGAACTTGTCAAACTCGGTTTTGACCGCGCCCAACACGCTCCACACCTCGCCCGAACGCTTCTGAATCGCAATCGTGCGGAACGACATCTGCAAGCTGTTGAGCAGCGCCGCCATCGTGCTGGGTCCTGCGATATTGACATGGTAATCGCGTTGCAGCACCTCGACCATGCCGCGGCTGACCGCTTCGGCATACAGCCCCTCAAACGGCAGAAACAGGATGCCGAAATCCGTTGTATACGGTGGTTCGAGATACTTGTCGTGGATATCCTTAGCCTCGGACTTGAGCGTAGCAATCAGCGCCTTGGCACAGGCGTCAATCTGCTCACGCGAGCCTTCCTCATAGGCGTCGCGCAGCGCGCCGTAGGTATCGCCCGGGAACTTGGAGTCAATCGGCAGCCAGACGTGTCCGCCGTCCTCGACCGGTAGCTTGACCGCGTACTCCACCACATTGCGGCTGTTCGGCCGCGTGGCGACGTTGACGGCATACTGCTCAGGCGCGAGGATGTCCTCCAAAATCGCGCCCAGTTGGATTTCACCCACAATGCCGCGCGTTTTGACATTGGTCAGCACCTTTTTCAGGTCGCCCACGCCCTGCGCGAGCGTCTGCATTTCGCCCAGTCCCTTGTAAACCTGCTCCAGTCGCTCATTGACCAGCCGGAAGGACTCGTTCATCCGCTCGGACAGCGTTTTTTGCAGCTTTTCATCCACAATCTGCCGCATATCATCCAATTTCTTATTGTTATCCGCCTGCATGGCGCGCAGGTTCTGGTCGACCGTGACGCGGATATTCTCCAGATTCTGCGTGGTTTCCGCGGTAAAGCCGTGCAGCCGCCGCTCAAACTGTCCCAGCTGGTCGGTCACCGCGCCCATTTTTCCCGCAAGGCTTTTGTCCATCGCGGAAAGCTGGCTCATCTGCGCCTCGCGCCCCTCGCGCAGGTTCTGATTGACCAGTGTGCCCAGCGCTGTAATCGAGCTGTTCGCGTCGCTGCCGCCGGACGGCTGCTGCCGCCGGGTGAGCAGCACAAGGACAAGCACCAGCAGCACAACGACCAGCGCCAGCGTGATAACGGGTATGTATTGCATAGAGAGTAATTCCTTTCGGTTCAGAGTACGTGTAATTCCTTGGCGATGCGCTGCATTTCCTCATCCGTTGCGGCAATCACATCCGCGCAGGCCTTGAGGTCGTCCGAGATATGCGCCGGCACCTGCACATTGGACTTATAGCGCAGCTGATGCTCCAGACTGGCCCAGAAGTCCATCGCAATCGTGCGCAGCTGTAATTCGATGCGCACCGGCTGCGTGCGGTCGGACAGGAAGATTGGCACCTCCAAAATCAGATGCAGGCTGCGGTAGCCGTTGGGCTTGGGGTTCTCGATGTAATCCTTGCGCTCTATGAGCGTCAAATCGTCCTGCCGCATCAGCATATCGGCCACCGTGTAAATATCCTCGATAAACGGGCAAATCACGCGGATGCCGCCAATATCGTTGAGATTTTCCATCATGGATTGCAGCGAAATCGGATATCCGCGGCGCTTGAGCTTGCCGATGATGCTGCGCGGGGTCTTGATGCGGCTTTTAATCGAGTCGATTGGGCTGGGCTTACCGGAGATGCGCGACTCATCACTCAGAATATCCAGCTTGGTCTTGATTTCGCGGATGCCCGCCTCGTAGAGCATCATCATCTGCTGCAGCTGCATCGCGGATTCCAGCAGCTGCTCCTCGTCATGCTGTGACAATTTATCTATCGCAAAAAAATCTGCAAGATCCATGCTATCCCCTCCACCCATAACAGCGCAATGTTTTTCTTATTATACCACAATTCCGCCGCACACACAATCGACCGAAAACAGCGTCGTTTTTTCTCTGCGCAACCCCTGAAAGGTTTAAGGCAACACCGCATAATAAGGCAAAAAGAACCGTCCTACCAGTACATAGCTTTTGGCAGAACGGTTTATGTTT
>NZ_CALWUQ010000008.1 GCF_944384695.1 uncultured Agathobaculum sp.
CATGGCTCAGCGGTCCTCCTCCGGCACATCACCGTCGTCCAGCTCATGGTCGTCGAACTCGTCCAGACGGCGGGTCTCCTCCTCGTGCTCCTCGGTAGCCTCCTTGTCGGAAACCGCGTCCTCCTCATCGTCCAAATCAATGGAATCGTCCACGTCGACCATCGCTGCGGCAATCGCATTGTTCTGTGCAATCACTGGCGTGGTGCGCGGGCCCGGACGGTACACAATCGTGCCGGCCGCGATTTCGTCAAGCGCGAGCTTGACCGCCTTATCCGGCAGCTGCTCACCGGTTTCCTCCGCCTGGTCGGCAATGTCACGGGCGCGCTGCGCAGCCAGATTGACCAGCAGATAGCGGTTGCCCACACGTTTCATCAGTTCCTGCATCGAAGGTTTCAGCATAGTAATCGAATCTCCTTATATTACCCTTTGTATTATTTATGAAACGAACTGCGCCGTTATGTACGGCGTTTAGCCAGAATGCCCTTGAGTTCCTCCACCGCACGGTCAATCTCGTCGTTGACCACAACATAATCGAACGCATTCTGATGTTTGAGTTCTTCCTTGGCGGTTTCCAGCCGTTTGAGTACCTTTTCCTCATCCTCGGTGCCGCGTCCGCGCAAGCGTGCGGCCAATTCCTCAAACGACGGCGGGGCAATGAACACCATCACGGCATCCGGCCGCTTTTCGTGCACCTGCATTGCGCCCTGCACCTCAATCTCCAGAATCACATCAAAGCCTTGCTCCAGCTTTTCGTTGACCGGCGCTTCGAGCGTGCCATAATAATTATCCACATAGCGCGCGTGCTCTAAAAAGGCATTCTGCGCAATTTTTTCCTCAAAATCCGCTTTGGAAAGAAAATAGTATTGCACACCGTCGGTTTCGCCCGGTCGCGGCGCGCGTGTGGTCGCGGAAATCGAGTAAAACAGGCGGTCATCCTGCGCGCGCAGGCGCGAGAGAAGCGTACCCTTGCCCGCACCGGACGGGCCGGTGAATACATATAAAGTTCCTTTACGCATCTTCGCTTGCTCCTTCCTCCGCATCGCCTGCAAAACGCGCAGCCACTGTTTCCGGCTGCAACGCACTAAGCACCACATGGTCGCTGTCCATAATCAGTACGGCGCGGGTGCGGCGGCCGTAAGTGCCGTCAATCACCATGCCGCGGTCGCGCGCCTCCTGCACGGTGCGCTTGACCGGCGCGGACTCCGGGCTGACAATTGCAATCAGCCGCGACGAGGCCACCATATTGCCAAACCCGATATTGATGAGTTTCACCCGTACCGCCCCCTAAAAAATTATTCGATATTCTGAATCTGTTCGCGAATCTTTTCGATTTCGCTCTTGATATCCACCACGATGCGCGCCATCGCCACATCGCCCGCCTTCGAGCCGATGGTGTTCGCCTCGCGGTTCATTTCCTGCACCAGAAAATCCAGCTTGCGGCCGACCGGCTGCGTCTCTTTCAGCATGCCGTCCATCTGCTGCAAATGGCTGCGCAGACGCACGGTTTCCTCATCGACCGCAGTTTTATCGGCATAGATGGCCGCTTCGGTCAAAATGCGTGTCTCGTCGATGCTGGTATCCGCGAGCACCTCCTGCATGTGGGCCAGCAGCTTTTCGCGATATTCCTTGACCCGCTCGGGTGAGCGCGTCTCCACCTCGCCGACCATGCGCTCGATTGCCGCGCAGCGGCCGCGCACATCCTCGGCGAGCTTTTCGCCCTCGCGCTGACGCATCTGGTTAAACCCGTCGCACGCTTTATCAAACACCGCCAGCACGTCGCGGGTCATGGCTTCGGCATCCTGCTCGATGCGCTCCGAGCCGAGCACATCCGGCAGCTTGGCCAGCGTGGTCACGGTCACGTCGTCGCGTAGGCCATAAGTCTCGCTCAGGTCGTGCAGCGCGTCCAGATAGCGCTTTGCCAGCTGGTGGTTGACCGTGACGGCTACATCGCCGCCCTCCTCGACCTCAACACCGACGAATATTTCCACTTTGCCGCGCGCAATGCGGGCGGCCGCGGCCTTTTTGACCGCATCATCCAGAAAACCGTACTGCCGCGGCGCTTTCACCGTGCAGTCCAGATAGCGGTGGTTGACGGCGCGCAGCTCGACCGTAATGGTCTTGCCGTCCCGTTCCTCTTTTGCACGGCCGTAGCCGGTCATACTTTTCATATTGTTTTTCCCCTTTTCAGTCGGGCGGCAGGCTTCTGCGCAGCAGTGCAATCAGCCTTGACAGCGCCACGTCATAGATAGTAAATGCGATATTGGCAGCCACCCATACGGCCGCTATCCGGACAAAGCCGGTAATGGCGAATTGCGGCAGAAAAACGAACACGGCAAGCGCAGCCGCTATCACCAGCGCGATATTGAAATATGCCAGCTTTATACTCGTCTGCGTCCGGCGCGATGCATAGCACTCTATGCAGAATTTCACAATCGGATACAGGCCGCAAAACAGCACATAAGCCGCGACCACAATCTTGCGCGGCACAAGCAGCGCGGACAGAATCGACACGGCCAGATACAGCATCACCGCGGTTTTGAGCCGCGCGCGCCGCAGAAGCGGCACAGCCGAGGCCACGCCCGCCACCAGACAGGCCGCCGGCCCGATATAGGTTGCCGTCCCGCCCACATATAACAGCGCCACAGCGGCTGCGGCCAGCAATCCGCCGCGCGCGATTTCCTTCGTATTCATATCAGCATCCCGCGTTGCAGCAGGCATTCAGGCAGCAGTTGCAGACCGCGAGCTGCACGCAGAAGTCACACAAATTGGCCTCCTGCATGGGTCGATAGCCGCCATAGCCGCCCGACATGTTCAGGTTGTTGAGCGCAGTGCGGTATTCCATGTTGGACGGGTCCATCTGGCAGGCCTGTGTATACGCCCGCGCAGCCTCGTCATACCAGCCCTTGCGATAGTATACCGTACCCATCAGGTAAAACCATTCGGCATCACGGCCGTTTGCGCGCTGTAACAGCGCCTCCGCCATGCCCAGATTGCCCTGATTGATTGCCTGCCGCACCTGACTGTACAGCGAAGCGTTTGCGCCCGAATAGGCGCGCTGCTGCTGGCTGCCGCCATACTGCTGCTGCCCGCCGTACTGCTGCCCGCCCGATGCGCCGGACGAGCTTTTGCCCGCGCGCTCGTTCATAATCATGTCGTAGGCCTCGTTGATTTCCTTCATGCGGGCCTCGGCCAAATCGGCAAGCGGATTGTTGATATAGTTGTCTGGATGATACTTGCGCGCCAGCTCGCGGTAAGCGCGTTTGACATCGTCGTCGCTTGTCTGCGGCGTGACGCCGAGCACCTTATAGGGATCCATGTTTGCCCCATCCTCCGTTCGTTTGGTACGTCCCGTCCAGCACCTGTTTCGTCACCAGCGGCATACCCAGAAAAATAATATTGCGAATCAAATCCGCATCCCGCCCCATATCCAGCAGGTCATACGCCATGCAGATATCGGCGAGCGACCGCTCCAGCGTGCGCTCCAGCGGTTGTTTTATCTCTGTCAGGTCCGGTGTGCGCAGCCCGTAGCGCAGCACCACCGGATTATAATTGTCTTGCTCCATGTCCTCCGCCACGTCCTGCGCAGCGTCGAGCAGGTAAATCCACCGCCCGATATGGTAAAACATCTGCCGCAGCACGCGCTCGCGCGCGTCCCCGGTGTGTGGGACCGCCGCTGCGGTCAGTCGTGCGGAGGCGTCCGCCGCGCGGTCCATCGAATCGCAGCCAGCGCGTTCAAGCTGCTGCAAATCGTCAAGCGCCTGCACCATTTCGCCATCCGCCTCGGGCAATCGTGCCCGCGCGCGTTCGTAGCCGCGCCGTCCCAAATGGCACAGCAGCCACGCAAGCGCGCGTTTCGGCCCTTTTTCATCGGCCAGACTGTCGCGAAATTTATGATAGGTCAGCAGTACGCTCACATCCGCCGCCAATTCGAGCGCCGCGTCGGTCTGCGCGCACGGACGGCGCGTCAGCGGATGCGCATCGCACCGCTTGCGGCACGGCGGCGCAGTATCCTCCTCGCCGCAGCCAACCACCAGCGCGAAAAATGTCATGTCATAGCTCAGGAACAGGGTGTAAAACCGGCCGTACCGCGCGCGGATTGCATGGCACAATCCGCAGTATATTTGCTGGAACCGGTCTGCCTCTTTCACCCGCAGCTCGGGCTTCACCGGACGGATAAAGCCAAACATTTCACAACCCTTTCCCGCCGTGATTGTACACGGCCTTGCGTATTCAATCTATTTTACCGAACTTTCTCCGATAGCACAAGGGCAAACGGCACAAAATCAGTAAAAATTCACAAAAAATTCAGAGCCTTTTTGTGATTTCAAACGGTACGCTGTTTTTCCGCTTCATCTGGTGGCTGAACAGAATCGCCCCCACAATGCCTGCGGCAAACAAGATGCCGCCGCACAAAGCGGACACGCCTGCACCCCTTTGCAGGGCGCTGCCCGCGCCGTAACCGACGAAAAACAGCACCACCGGCAGCAGATACACCAGTCCGGCATAGCCGAGCACCTGTCCGGTTTCGCCCTCAATCAGCACGCGCTCGCCCACCTGCGCCTCCGCGCGGTTGCGCGCGGTGACATACAGGGTCTGCGTCTCCAGCCCACCGCAGCCGCCGCACTTGGCGCAGTCATGCCCGCAGGCCGAACGGCGGGTCACCTCGATTTCCGCCATGCCGCCGGGCAGAATTTTTTTAATCGTTCCTTGTTGGGTCAATGGTATCGCCTCATTTTTTATAACTTTCCGTCGTTTTCTTCGCGCCGCAGCGCGGCGCATCTCACTTTAATCGAACATCGGCTTGTATTCTTCCATAATCCGGTGCGCCGCCCGGATGCCGTCCACCGCCGCGGACATAATGCCGCCCGCGTAGCCCGCGCCCTCGCCGCAGGGAATCAGCCCTGCGCAGCCGAGGCCGAACAAATCGTCCCCGCGCTTGATGCGCACGGGAGAAGAAGTGCGGGTCTCCGGCCCGGTCAGCAGTGCGTCAGCCGCGTCAAAACCGCGAATCCTGCGCCCGAAATACGGTAAACTGTCCCGCAACATATCCTGCGCAAAAGCAGGCAGGCAGGCCGCCGCTTCCCCGAACTGCACGCCCAGCGGATAGCTCGGCTGCACCGCGCCCGCGTTGCCGCTCGGCCGCCCCGCCAGAAAATCGCCCACGCGCTGACAGGGCGCACGATACGAGCCGGTCTGTGCAAACGCCGCGCGCTCAATGCGCCGCTGCAAGGCAACGCCGCCGAACGGCGTGCCGTCGTCAAAATCCGCCGGGTCAACCGACACCGCGAGCGCGGAATTGGCGTTTTTGCCGTCGCGCGCGTGATAGCTCATGCCATTGGTGACGACCGTGTTTTCCTCGCTCTGCGCCGCGACGACCACGCCGCCCGGGCACATGCAGAACGAATAACAGGCCCGTCCGCCCTCGCGGCGGGACAGGTTATATTCCGCGGGCGGCAGCAACGGATGCCCCGCGTATCTGCCGTACAGCGCGCGGTCGATTTCGCTTTGCAGATGCTCGATGCGCACGCCGACCGAAAATGCCTTCGGCTCAAAGTATACCCCGTTTTGATGCAGCGCATCAAAGGTATCGCGCGCCGAATGGCCGATGGCCAGCACCGCCCGCTCGCAGGCAATCTCGTCGCCGTCCGCCTGCACGCCGCACAGCGCACCGTTTTTGCGCGAAATGCCGGTCAGGCATGTGCCAAAGCGCACCTCGCCGCCGTTTTCAATGATTTCGCGCCGCATGGCACGCACCACGTTTTTCAGCACATCCGTCCCCACATGGGGCTTGGCCTTTTTCACGATATCCGCCGGCGCACCGTGCGCGGCCAGCGTTTCGAGCACCGTATCGCACAAGGGGTCACCGATGCGCGTGGTCAACTTGCCGTCCGAATATGCGCCCGCGCCGCCCTCGCCAAACTGGATGTTGCTTTCGGTATCCAGCGCGCCGCCGTTCCAAAATGCATCCACCGCGCGGTCGCGCGCATCCAAATCGCCGCCGCGCTCCAAAACCAGCGGCGCATAGCCATGCTTGGCCAGCGTATAGGCTGCAAACAGGCCCGCAGGCCCCAGCCCGACCACCACCGGACGATGCTCCAGCCGCTTGTCCCCACACGGGACAGCCGGTTTTTCATCAGGTTTATAACGCACGAAGGGCATTTGCAGTTTTTCTGCAAATGCCTTTTCGTCCGTGGGTGCGTCCAGCCGCACCGAATATACGCGAAAGATTTTGCCGCGCCGCGCGTCAATGCTGACACGGCACACCGCCGCCTGCGTATCGTCCGAGATAAGGCCGGTCACGCGCCGCGCCTCCGCCAGCGCCTGCTCTTCCGGCACGTCAAACGGCAGGCGGATATTGCTCACCATCAGGCTCATGTTGCGTCTCCGCCTTCCTCCGGCGGCGCAGCGTCGGCATCCGTATCGGCATCCGTGCCGTCATCCTGCGGTGCATCCGGTGTATCCGTTGCGTCCGGCGGCGTTGTCGGCTGCTCGCCGCCCGGCCCGGTAATCTCAATCTCGACCTCCACATCGCCGCCGACCAGCGTCACACCGGCGGGCAGGCCCGTGGCAGCCACCACGCCCTTGACCTTGTGTGTACCCAGGCCAAGCGACACGGAATCAAAGGTCAGGCCGATAGACAGGCTGTTCACATCCACCTGCTCGAGCGCGCTTTCGCTGCCGCGCAGCTCAATCTCAATGGATTCTGTCAGCACGCTGACCGAATACGGCGTCTGCTCCTGCGCGGTGTCGGTCGGCACGAATTTGGTCACCTGCACCTTACGGGTAGAAACGCTCTCCTGCTCCTTAACGCTGATGGTCACCTCCGCGGTCGAAGGCTGGCCGCTGTCCAGCCGCACGCCTTCGGGCAGCGGAATCTCCATCTCC
Organism: uncultured Agathobaculum sp.; assembly: GCF_944384695.1. Classification (GTDB taxonomy): domain Bacteria; phylum Bacillota; class Clostridia; order Oscillospirales; family Butyricicoccaceae; genus Agathobaculum. The sequence continues at coordinate 6,886 of NZ_CALWUQ010000008.1, forward strand.
ACGGGAACGCCGGTGCGCGCGTCATCCAAAGCAATCGTACCGAGGTTGATTTCCGTGATACCGGCCAGTGTGTTCTGGTCGCCAATGAGCGTAATCGAAGGCGGATTGATGCTCACATCCACCTGGTCTTCCTTGAGCGTTTCACCATCGGTCAGCGAAACGGTCAGCGGCACGCTTTCCACCGGATAGATGGGTACGCGCACGGTGATTGTGTCGGTCTGGCATGTCACATGCGTGCCGGTAATCGGCTCGCCCGCGTCGTTATACAGGGCAATGCTGCACTCCCCGGTGAAGGTGGAGGACCGTCCCGTTACATCAATCGTGCCGTATGCGTAAGCGACCTCCTGCAGCTCGGCTTCCGGTCCGGAAATCGTGACCTCCTTGGTCGTGGTCGGCTCCGGCGTGCCCGGACGGCTGCCATCCGCCGCGGTGCCCGTGGTTTCCACGCGGACAGGGACGGTATCGGTCGTCACCTTATCCACCAGCACGCGCACGGTCGCCGGCTCTGTGCCGACGGAATCGACATTATAGCTTCCGGTGGAGATTTGCGGCGTCAGCGCATATTCGCCTGCGCCGTCCGTAATATCCGAAACATCAATGGTAGCGGTCACCTTCCTGCGGAACGTGCTGTCGGTAATCTCGTTGTTCGGACCTTCAACGGTCACGTCAATCGTATCGGTATATTCAATCACCGAAAGATCGGACGCGCTGAGCAGTTGCTCCGTGCCGGTCACCTTGACCGGTACATCGCGGATCGTGGTCTGCTTGTTTGGGTTTTCGATATCACGCACCACAATCCACAGCACAAATGCCAACAGGATGGACAGCAGACGCAGCCAGATATCATGTTTTTTCATGAACTGCTTCACTTGCCCGCACCTCCCTTCCAGATGTTCCGAAGGGAAGAAATGCGGCGTTTATCCGGCTTATCCGGCTCCAGCAATTCGGATTCAAGCACCTTTTTGAGCACCTCGGGCGACAGATGCCGCTTGAGCATGCCGCCGATGGCGACCGAAATCGCGCCCGTTTCCTCGGAAACGACCACCAGCACGCTGTCGGACGATTCGCTCATGCCGACGGCCGCGCGGTGACGCGTGCCCAAATCACGCGACAACGTCTGGCTGCCCGAAAGCGGCAGCACGCAGCCGGCCGCATAGATTTTGCCCGCGCGCATAATCAGCGCGCCGTCGTGCAGCGGGCTGTTCTTGAAAAAGATGTTCTTAAGCAGCTCGGGCGACGGGTCGGCGTCGAGCAAGGTGCCGGTCGCGGCAATCTCTCCCAAACGCTCCTTGCGCTCGAAAACAATCAGCACACCGGTCTTGGTCTTGGACATATCCGCGCAGGCCGAAACCGTCGCGCCGATGGCCGCCTCAATCTCATCCGGGTCGTTCGCCGGCACAAGCAGACGGCTCAGATTGCCCTTGCCGAGCTGCTCGAGCAGGCGGCGCAATTCCGGCTGAAAAATGATGACCAGCACGAACGGCGCATAGTATACCGCCGTGCGCAGGATATAGGAAATCGACGTCAGTCCAAACCAGCTCGCCAGCAGCATCACCAGTGCCAGCACAAGGATGCCCTTGGCGAGCCGTGCCGCGCTGGTATCCTTGAGCAGCTTCATCATCCGGTAGATGATGTAGGCTACAATCAGGATATCGACCACGTCCGTCGGCCCCGCGGTCTGCAAGGATGCAATCCCGCTCTTGAGCGATGAAAGCAGGTCGAAATTCTGAAGGGGCGGAACGAAAATGTTTTGAAAAGCCTCCATAAAGCCACCTGTCCTGTAAATTCACAGCCTTTCTCCGTGCGAAAGGCAGATTTTTTCCTTATTTATACTACCACAAATCCCGTCCCCTGTATAGCGTATTCACAGATTTTTTACGGTTTGGCACAACAGCTCGGCGGCGTGCTCCAGCGGGTGCGGGGTCGAATAAAATGAGAGCGAAAAACGAATCGTGCCGCTCTCTTCCGTGCCCGCGGTGCGGTGCGCCAGCGGCGCGCAGTGCAGGCCCGCACGCACGGCAACGCCCTGCCGCGCCAGCGTTTCCGCCACGCCCTCACAGGCCGCCCCGCGCACCCGCACGGACAAAACGCCCGTTTGCGCGGGATGGGCAAAGCACTCGATGCGCTCCTCTTTTTCCAGCGCGCGGATAAATTCACGCAGCAGCCGCTGTTCATGTGCCAGAATGTTCGAGGGGCCGACCGAGCGCACAAACGCCAGCCCTGCCGCCAGCCCTGCGATACCCGGCACGTTCGGCGTGCCGCTTTCGAGCGCATCCGGCAGGAAGTCCGGCTGCCGCATGTCCTCCGACTGGCTGCCCGTGCCGCCCGCAAGCAGCGGACGCGCCGCAATCCGGTCGTCAAGCGCGAGCAAAATGCCCGTGCCCTGCGGGCCGTACAGCCCCTTATGGCCCGGCATGCAGACCGCCGCCAGACATGGGTGACGCCGCACGTCAATGTCGATAACGCCTGCCGACTGCGACGCATCCAAAATCAGCGGCACACCGGCCTCATCCAGCAGCGCGGCAATTTCGTCCACCGGTGCGGCAAAGCCGAACACATTGGACACATGGTTCAGGATAAACAGCTCCGCACCGTCCGCCAGCGCCTGCTTTGCCCGCTGCACCATCGCCTCCCCGTCCCACAGCGGGGTATCCAGCACCACCGGCTGCACCCCGCGCAGCACAAGCGGCCGCATGACCGCATTGTGCTCGTAGCCGCCGACCACGACGCGCGTCTCGGGCTGCACCAGTGCATGAATCGCCAGATTGAGCGCATGCGTGGCGTTCATTGTGAACACCACGCGCGCCGGGTCCTGCACGCCGAACAGCGCGGCCGCCTGCTCCCGGCAGGCGTACACGGTCTCTCCTGCGCGCATCGCGGCGGCATAGCCGCCGCGCGCATATCCCGCCGCCGCGTGCATGGCACGGCGCATCGCCTCATCCACCGCACGCGGCTTGTGCAGCGTGGTCGCTGCGTTATCCAGATAAATCATACGCTCGCCCCCTCGTCCGGTATGACACGGCAGGGCGAGATGCCGAGCTGCCGCAGCCGGCGCAGCGCTTCCTCGGACTGCTGCGCGCCCACGCGCACCGCCCAGCCGCACGAATCCGTGCGCGCATGCCGCGGCGGGCGCACCACCTCGCCCGGTACTCCCATCTGTCCCAAATGGCGCCGCAGGCCGACCGCTTCGGTCTGGCTGCGGCATATCAAAAGAGCATATTGGCTCATTGCTGACTCTCCCTCCAACATAGTCTATTGTCATGCTATGTTGAAAAGCGCCCTAAAGTGTGCTATGCTGATGCTGCACAAAAATTCATCCCAGGAGGGAACAACCATGGAACTTTCCGCCCTTTCGCTGCGCCTGCACGCGCTTTCCGCCCTGCGCGGCCTGCAACGGCACCCGCTGGTGCAGACTTCCGCCGCGGTTCTGGACGCACTCGACGGCGCAGACTCCGCCCGTTTTGCCGACGCTTACGGCGCGCTGTGCGCTGCACACTATGCTTATCCGGACGCATCACAGGCCGTGCTCGACGCCGTCCACTATGACGTCAACACCCTGACCGACACGCTTGCCGCGCCCGCATCCGCGCTGCTCGACGCGGCGACGCTCGACATCGAAGCCCTGAACGCACTGCTCGCCGACGACGGCGCAGCGCTCAAGGCCGCTGCCGCGGGCCGGTACAACACGCCTGCGCTGATGACCCTGCCGGACTTTCCCGCCTCGTCCCCGCTGCCCTTCCGGGACGGCGCGGCACTCGCCAGCTACTACCGCGCACAGGGCTACGGCTTCTTCGCGCAGTCCTCGGCCTTCGCGGTGCAAGATGACGGCACGGTTGCCCCGATTGTGCATCCCGACGCCATCCGTCTGCACGACTTGCCCGGCTACGAGCGGCAGAAGCAGCAGATTCTCAAAAATACCCGCGCCTTCCTCGACGGGCGCGAGGCCAACAACATCCTGCTGTACGGCGACAAGGGCACGGGCAAATCCTCGACCGTCAAAGCCGTGGTCAACGAATACGCCGAGCGCGGCCTGAAAATCATTGAAATGTCGCCGCGGCACATCACCTGCTTCCCGAAAATCTTCGCGGAAACGCTGCGCTCACCCTTCCGGTTTATCGTCTTTCTGGACGACCTTACCTTCAGCCGCGAGGATGACAACTTTGCCGCGCTCAAGGCGTTTATCGAGGGCGGCCTTGCGGGTAAGCCGGCCAATCTGGTCATTTATGCGACCAGCAACCGCCGTCACCTCATCCGCGAGAGCTTTGCCGACCGCGAAGGCGACGACGTGCGCGTACGCGACAGTCTGGAGACGGTCACCTCGCTGTCCGACCGTTTCGGTCTGGAAATCACCTTCTCCGTGCCGGACAAAGACGAATATCTGTACATCGTCGACCAGCTCGCCGCAGAAAGCGGCCTTGTGCTGCCGGGCGACCAGCTGCACATGCTCGCCGAGCGCTTTGCGCTGCGCCGCAACGGACGCTCCCCGCGCACCGCGCGCCAGTTCATCAGCCAACAGATGGCGGAAAAGTACGAAAAGTAAACAGAAAAACAGGCCCCCGATTGGGAGCCTGTTTTCATAAAAGCCGAGGACAAGCGCCTCGGCTTTTATACCCGTGCAGGGCAAAGTTTTGCTCGTCGGAACTTTGTGCAGCACGGGCGATGTCCGCGTGTATCGCGGCATCGCCCTTTCGTTTGCAAGCGTGGTTGCAAGCGAGTGTTTTTTACCAGCCGAAGTACGAGAACGGATTCTGGTACTGCGAACCGCCGTTGCTGCTCTGGCTGTTCTGCGTGCTTTCCTCTGCCGGGTCATCGCCCTCCAAATCATGCGCATCGGTCAACGTTACGGTCAGGTTGACCATCTTGCCGGTCGAAATGCGGTAAACCGTCAGCGTCAGCTTGTCGCCCGCCTGCATGTCTTCCTTGATTTCGTTGATGTCGTCCATGGTCGGGGTCGGCGTACCGTTGACCGCGGTGATGATATCGCCCACCTGCAAGCCCTCGCTGGCCGCCTTGGCACGCGAATCAATCGAGTAAACCTGCACGCCTGCGATGCTGCCGTCAGCGGATTCTACATTGCTGCCCGTAATGCCGATAGACGGACGGCCTGCCACATAACCGTTGGCAATCAGCTCGTCAACGACCTCCTTGGCCGTGTTAATCGGGATGGCAAAGCCCATGCCCTCGACCGAAGTCTCACCGAAGCCGCTGCTGGACAGCTTGGCGGACGTGATGCCGACCACCTGACCATACTTGTTTATCAGCGCGCCGCCCGAATTGCCGGGGTTGATGGAAGCATCGGTCTGAATCAGGGTCATCACGCGGTCGTTGATGGTCACGTCACGGTTGATGGCGGAAATGCGGCCGCCGGTAATCGTATTGGCAAACTGCACGCCGCCGGGCGAGCCGATTGCATAAGCATATTCACCGGGCTGCAATTCATCCGAATCGCCAAATTCCGCAGCAGTCAGCGTGCCTTCCGGCTCCACCTTGAGCACTGCCAAATCGGTCTGCTCATCCGTGCCGATGATGGTAGCGTCGTACTGCGTGCCGTCGCTCAGCTGCACGGTCACGCTCTGCGCATCCTCTACCACGTGATTGTTGGTGATGATGTAGCCGTCCTCACTCATGATGACGCCCGAGCCGGAACCCGTCCCGCTCGCGGTAGTCGAAATGACCGAAACGATGGACGGGCTTACCTTTTTGTAGATTTCCTCGCCCGCCAGACCGTTGACCACGTCGTAATTATCCGGGTCGAGGTCGGGCGCTTCGTTGATTTGCACGGTGGGCAGGTCGCCCGCCTGCGCGCTTGCCGTCACTGCATTGCCGTTACCCGTGTACACCATGTGCCCAATCAGCGCGCCGCCTGCAAACAGCAGGCACGCCGCTGCAACACCGCCGAGGCCAATCGCAATCGCTTTGCCGTGCTTTTTCTTCTTCGGGGGCTGCGGCTGCGGCGCCGCGCCCATCGGGTCCTGCGTATACGGTGCGCCGCCATACGGCTGCTGCTGTTGCTGCGTCGCCTGATGGTAGACCGGATGCTGCACCGGCGTTTGATACGGCGTGCGCGGCTCGGTGTTCTGTGTTTCTGCTGCCGGCTGCTCCATTGTGGGCTGCTGCGGTTCGGTATGCTCATCGCCGCGCGGTTCCGGCGTTATAGGATTCTTATTGAAGTCGTTCATTGTTCTGACCTCCCTATCGATTTTGTGATTTCATTCTAACCTGCCATTGTGGCGGTTTGTTGAAAACAATATGAATATTTTTTGAACAAGCGCAAACAAACCGCCCGCTTTTTTCGCACAAGACATGCGGCAAACGGACGGTCTGCTGTTTATTTCTGGGGGGTTTTCGCGCTGCCCGGCAGCTGTTGGGGCGCCAGCGGCAGCGTAAAGGAAAATTCGGTCTCGCCGCCGTCCGAGCGCACGGAGATTTCCCCTCCATGCAGGTTGATGATATTCTTGACGATATACAGGCCCAGCCCCGCGCCGGTCTTGTCCATCGAGCGCGAGCGGTCCGCCTTATAGAACCGGCCGAACACATGCGGCAGGTCCTCCGGCGAAATGCCGATGCCGGTATTGGTAATGGAAAACGCACAGAAGCCGTTCTCCGGATGTGCCCGCAGGCACAGACGGCCGCCTTCGTTGATAAATTTTACCGCGTTATCCACCAGATTATACACCGCGCGATACAGATGGTCGCGGTCGCCCATGACCATCAGGCGGTCATCCAAATCGCATTCGACCTCCAGATGCTTTTTCTCAATTTTCTGCTCAAAGGACAGGATGATTTGACTGGTCATCTCGGAAAAGTCAAACGGGGCCGGGTTCAGAATCAGCTCGCCCGACTGGATTTTGGCGGCATCCAGCATGCGGTTGACCATACGGGACAGGCGGCGCGTCTCCTCCGCGATGATGCGCAAATATTTATCGCGCTGCTCGACCGGAATCGTGCCGTCAATCATACCGTCGACAAAGCCGCCAATCGTCGTCATTGGGGTTTTAAATTCGTGGCTGACGTTGGAGATAAATCCGCGCGTCAATTCCTCAAGCTGGTCGAGGTCGCGCGCCATATTGTTGAAGGACACCGCCAGCTCGTCAATCTCATAGCAGTGGTTATCCTCCGGCACGCGCACATCGAAATTGCCCGCGGCAAACTCCTTTGCCGCCCCCGCAATCACCTTGAGCGGCCGCGTCATATGCTGCGACAGGATGAAGGACAGCACCAGCGCCACCGCCAGCGTGATGAGCAGGATGAGCACCAGCGTCTGCGTGGAATGACGCACCACCCCCGCAGCGGTCGCGTCCTGCGTATAGACAAAGACCATCGCGCTGGTTTCGCCGTCGTCACTCGACACGCACGTGCCAACCGTATAGCTCGACCGGTCGCCCAGCACGCCCAGCTGACCAACCTCCGCATAGCTGCCTGTCTTGTGGACCTGCTCGGTCACCTCCTGCGGAATCATCCAGCCCGTCACCTTGGCCGCTTCGCCGTCCGGCCCGGCAATCATCTGGATAACGCCCTCCCGGTCGGTCACATAGACCGTGATGGCGTCCTCCTTGGCCACCGTGCTGATGGACAGCATATAGATTTCACGAATCACATCGGAATCCGTGCCGAGCATCAGCCGGGTCTGCTCCGCCAGGCTCTGCACGGTCGTGCGCAATTCGGCCTGCTTGGTTTGCAGCGCATAATTGCCCATCTGATAATAGAACACGCTGCCCGCTATCGCAAACGCACACACAATCAGCAGCAGGTGCGTGACATAGTTTTTGAAAAAAAAGCTGCGTCTGCCCATGGTTTACTCCTTGGTCTCAAACTTATAGCCGACGCCCCAAACGGTCTTGACCTCCCATTTATCCGAAACGCCCTCCAGCTTTTCGCGCAGACGCTTGACATGTACATCCACCGTGCGGGTATCACCGAAATAGTCAAACCCCCACACGTCGTCCAGCAGCTGCGCGCGTGTGAACACGCGGTTCGGGCTGGAAGCAAGGTAGTACAGCAGCTCGATTTCCTTGGGCGGTGCGTCCACGCGCTTGCCCTTGATAATCAAATCGTACGCCTGCTTATCAATCACCAGATTGTCAAATGTCAGCTTTTCGGGCGCGTCGTCCGGCGCCATGCGGCGGAACACCGCGCGCACACGCGCAATGACCTCCGGCATCTCAAGGGGCTTGACGATGTAATCGTCCGCGCCCATCTCCAGACCGGAAACGCGGTCGGCCGTCTCGCCCTTGGCTGTCAGCATGATAATCGGCACATCGCTTTCCGCGCGAATCTCCTTGCAGACCGCCCAACCGTCCATCACCGGCATCATTACGTCCAGCAGCAGCATATCCGGCTTTTCGGATTTCCACATTTTGATGCCCTCCACACCGTTTGCCGCTTCGATGACCGCATAGCCCTCGCGCTCCAGATACAGGCGCAGCAGCTCGCGGATATTGGCTTCGTCTTCGACGATGAGTATCTTTTTTGCCACAGTTTTCCCCTGCTTTCTCATCAGTATGTTTTCATTATACCGCTTTTCCATGCCGAATGCATTAACAATCTGTAAAAGCGGGAAGAATTGCGTGGCCCGCGCGGACATGCTATACTGAAAGCATCAACGTCAAAGGAAGGTCGCTTATGTCCCAAACCGTCCCCCTGCATATCATCGCGCGCATCCGCAGCGATTTCCCGACCAAATTCGGCATCCCACGGCAAAGCGGGCTGGCCGACGCGCCCGCGCGCATCGTGTTCGAACCGGAATACCGCAACGCGGATGCGCTGCGCGGCATCGAGGGTTTTTCCCACCTCTGGCTGATTTGGCAGTTCTCCGAGGCGGTGCGCGACGGCTGGTCGCCCACCGTGCGCCCGCCCAAACTGGGCGGCAACCGGCGCATGGGCGTGTTCGCCACGCGTTCGCCGTTCCGCCCCAACGCAATCGGGCTGTCCTCCGTGCGGCTCGACCGGGTGGAGCTGCACACGCCGGATGGGCCGGTGCTGCATGTTTCGGGCGCCGACCTGATGGACGGCACGCCGATTTTCGACATTAAGCCCTATCTGGCCTACACGGACGCGCATCCGGACGCGACGGGCGGCTTTGCGCTGCAAAACCGCGAGGGGGTGCTGCGCGTGCGCTGTGCGGATGACCTGCTCGCCCGCCTGCCCGCCGGACGGCGCGACGCGCTGCTCGCCATCCTTGCACAGGACCCGCGGCCGGGGTACCAGCACGAACCGGGACGGGTGTACGGCTTCCCGTTTGCGGGCTGCGAGGTACGCTTTTCGGTCGAGGGCGACACCCTGACCGTGCAGGATATCGCGCCTGCCCCCTGACAGAACAAAAACCGCTCCCAATGGGAGCGGTTTTTCCGTTTCATTTCAATCGACCATTACAGGTTGGTTGGCGTAATCGCTTCAAAATCCTCGAGCGTGCCGTGGTTCATGAAGCAGTCGATAATCTGCTTGCCGCGCGGGTCGAGGTCGGGCGTGTCGAATTTCGCCAGCTCCTTGCAGAAGAAGTCGGTCAGAATCTTCGCACCTGCGTCGTAGCCGTCCGTGCCGACACGGTCCTGCGTCTCTACGCGCAGATACTTGGAGCGGATGCGCTGGCCGTCGATGGTCATATCCTTCATCGCGTAGCCGAGCAGCGGGCAACGGGCAGGCTCAAGATGCTCGCGGCGAATCTTAGCACCGCCGTGGCGCGCCAGATACTCGCGGGAAATCCACTCAGCCGCAAAACCGACCTTGTATACGCCGATGTGCTGGTTCGGGATGAGCACATAGCGGGTGTTCGGGCTGTTCATAATCTGCTCAAGCAGCAGGTTGGCCTGCTTGACGCGCAGACCGGTGGCAAACGGCCAGTAAGAGCCGACGCCCTCGCTCTTCAGCTCGTTGCCCGTGACAATCGAAGGATTGTTGAAGCCGCGCGGCGCCACCAGACGCCACAGCCATGCCAGTGCGGGCGGGATAATATGCATCATGCCCATGATGCCGTAGTTCGGGTTCTCGCGGGTCGAAGGAGGCATACGAACGCCGAACGAGCGCACGTCAATCTCCACCGGCTCCTTGACGATGTGCGGCACATCCCAGCGCGGCACGATGGCGCGCGGATTGGAGCAGGGCTTGCCGTTGGAATCGAGCGTATGCTCCCAGATGAGCAGCGTTGCGCCCGGATGACCTTCCATATTGAAGAAGCAGAGCGGTTCCTTCGGCTCGGTGCAGATGCGCTCGTACACCGGGTCACAGCCGTAATGCGTCACGCCGTCCATGCGCAGGAACCAGCCGTCCTCACCGTCGACCAGCACCAGCTTGCCGGACTTGTTCTGAAGCTGCGGATAGCAGGTCGCCATATCGTCGCACACCGGCTCAATCGAGCAGGTCGCACCCATGTTGAGGTAGGTCTCCTCGCCGGTGACCGTATTCTTCGAGAGCAGCACGCGGCCGTCCGGCTCGCGCGCGATATCCTGCAGCATTTCGCTCTTGCCGCCGCCGGATGCGCCCTCATGCATGATGACCATTTCGTTCTCATACGGGGTCACCAGACGGCCGCAGGACGTATGGCAGGTGGTCCAGCCTTCCTGCTCGCCGATATCCAGCAGCACCGAGTAAACGCCCTTCTTGGCGGACGGGCCGGGATAGAGGTTGTAGGAGAATACCTCGTGGCAATCGTCCAGACGGTTGTGCACCACCACCTGCTTGCCTTCAAAATGCGTGTGGCGGAACGGCGGCGCAACATAAACGATGGCGCGCGGCTTATAGCCCTCGCTCTCCTCGGCATTGACAAAGCCCTGCAGATGCGCCAGCGCAAACGCAAAGAACGCGCACTGCTTGGGGCAGACCAGCATCGAGCCGTAGCCGTAGATGTTGCCGCCCGAGTTAAAGGGCATCAGAATCAGCTCCTGCGTTTTGAACCATTCCATGGTCTCGCGGCGCAGGTCGGTAAAGGGATAGCCGTACACATCGGCAAAGCGCTTTTTATCCGTGGGCTTGTCGTCCGCAATACGCATGCAGTCCGGCTCGCGGCGGCGCATATAATCCTCCACGAAGTTGACCGACGCGCCGTTCTTGCAGCGCGTAACGTCCGCTTCCTTGACCGGGCCTTTGCCCGGCACGTCAAAGACAACGTCGTATACGTCGGCATGCTCCGGGCCGAATACCATGTCGTACAGCTCCGCCTTGCTGGTCGGAACCGACACGCCTTTACAGTTTTCGAGCACATCCTTCAGCTCGTCCGTGAAAGTGAATTTGTTGAGCAACGGGTTCATCTGTTTGTTTCCTCCTTTCACACCGCCGGCGCCCTTCCCAAAGCCGCCCATCGGTGTGCCTGCTGCAAGGCCTCATCACCATATATGCAATCAGGCCAATTGTTGTTCATTTATAGCATACTGCAAAACACAGTGTCCCGTCAACAAATTTTCGCATTTTTGCAAGTTATTATACAACTTCTTGCAAAATGTACAAAAGACCCCTTTCCTTTTCGCTGTTTTTCCCACGTGGACGCTTGTCCGCCGTGCATTATTGCGAAAAATGCACGGAAATGCAGACCACTTCGCTGCGCGTACCGACGCGCATATCCGGTCCCCAAACGCCAAGTCCGCTGGTCACGACCGAAATCATATCCCCCACCTGCTCGCAGCCGCAGGCGTTGCCCCACAGCAGACGCATGAGCAGGTTGCCCGGAAACAGCTGCCCGTCGTGCGTATGCCCCGACAGGTCGAGGTCCGCACCCGCCTGCGCGAGCGCTTCCAGCTCTTTCGGCTGATGGTCGATGACGAAAATCGGCCGGTCGGTATCGAGCGGCTCGAGCAGCTGCGCAGGACTCCGCCGCTCCGCCGCCAGTTTTTTACTGCGCGACGGGTCGCGCCGGCCGACCAGCTGCACACCGTTTTCCAGCGTCACCGCGCGGTCATCCAGCAGCGTTATGTTTGCTTCCTCCAGAAATTCGGTCATGCGTAAATCGTTCTTGTCCTCGTCCGCCGTGTCCCAGGTAAAACCCGCGAGAATCGGTTCGGACAAATCGTGGTTGCCCCAGCAGGCGTAGGTACCGTATGTACTGTTGAGCGACGCGAGCGCCGCCGCAATCCGCTCCGGCTTCGGGACGGCTTCATATTCGTTATCGAAAATATCGCCCGCGATGACGACCAAATCCGGCTGCATGTCGTTAATTGCTTGGACCGCCTGCTCGATGTACTCCGGCTCGGTGCTGTATCCCAAATGCAAATCCGCCAGCAGCGCCACCGTCATATCCTCGCCCTCGCCTTGCAGCGTCACGTCGTAATCGGTCACATATAGCCGCTCCGCATGCGCCATACCGTAAAAACTGACCGCGCAAACCAGCACCAGCGCGATGCCGCCCTGCACGCGCCGCACCTGCTGCATTTGCTCGAAATCCTTGCCGCGTGCGCGTCGTATCACAGCCAGCGCCAGTTCGACCACCAAAACGGCCAGCACCAGATACAGCATCCAGCCGAACCAGTAGTTGCCGACCTGCCGCAGAAACTGCCGCAGCGCATACGGCGACTGAACCAGGAAACCGGTCAGCGGCGCGGAGGCAATGAGCGCATAGAGCAGGATGAATGCCGCGCGGAAGCCCTTTGTGCCGCACAGATGGTGGCACGCGCCCGTCCAGCGCAGCACCCATCGCGCCAGATACAGGTTGAGCAGGATATAAAACGGGGCCAGAAAAATCGCAATCATGCGCCGCCCTCCTTTCCGGTAGATTCGCCGCGTTTACGGCTGCGCGCAGCGCTCCCACACACGGGTGACCGATGTGCAGTTGCCGTCCCGCCCGATGTCGAACACCGCGCCCGACAACGCGCAGTCACCCGGTGCAGTCTTGAAATACTCGGTCAGGTCGCCGCGGAACATCGCAATCGACTGCTCCACCCGCACGCCGAGCACGGACACAATCGGGCCGGTCATGCCCAAATCGGTGATATAGCCCGAGCCTTTGGGGTTGATACGCTCGTCCGCAGTCTGCACGTGGGTGTGCGTCCCCCACACAGCTGCCGCGCGGCCGTCCAGATAATACCCCATCGCGAGCTTTTCGCTGGTCGCGTTGGCGTGGATTTCCGCCAGCGCAATGTCATATCGTCCTTCCGCTTCGCGCAAAATCTTATCCGCGCACAAAAACGGGTTATCCGGCCCATAATGCATATCGCACCGGCCGATTAGGTTCATCACCAGCAGGCGCAGCCCCTGCGGACCGTCGTAGATGCCCCAGCCCTGTCCCGGGCTTTGCGGGGCGAGATTGGCGGGCCGCAGGATATCCTGCCGCTCATCCAGATACGCGGCAATCTGCTGCTTGGAGAACGCATGGTTGCCCAGCGTCACCACATCCGCGCCCGCGGCAAAAATATCATCCGCCTGCTTGGGCGTGATGCCGCGCCCGGCGGCGTTTTCCCCGTTGACAATCACAAAATCCACGCTGTGTGCGCGCTTAACGCGGCGCAGCAGTGCGTGCAGGGTGTCGATACCGGCCTCACCGACCACATCGCCTACCGTGAGAAGTTTCATACCTGTTCCTCGCTTTTCTTTCGTTTCCCCGGCAGCACTGTGCCGCCGGATAGAGAAAAAGGGCGGACAATCATCTGTTGTCCGCCCCCCAAATTGTCAAATCATCCGTCCGTTTCAGTCGAACAGCGTGGAAACCGAAGTTTCCTCGTAAATACGCGCAATCGCTTCGGTGAGCACCGGCGCCACCGACAGGACCTTGATCTTGTCCAGCTTCTTTTCGCTCGGCAGCGGGATGGTGTCCAGAATCGCCATCTCCTTGATTGGGCTGTTTGCAATCCGCTCGATTGCCGGACCGGACAGCACGCCGTGGGTCGCGCAAGCATAGACCTCCGTAGCGCCGCCCTTTTCCACCAGCGCGTCCGCCGCATGCACGAGCGTGCCCGCCGTGTCAATCAAATCGTCCACGAGGATGCACTTCTTGCCCTCAACGCTGCCGATGATGTTCATGACCTCGGATACGTTCGCCTTCGGACGGCGCTTATCAATGATGGCAAGCGGCATGTCCAGCTTTTCGGTGAACTTGCGCGCACGGGTGACCGAGCCAAGGTCGGGAGAGACGATGACGGTATCCTCAGTACCCACGCCGAACTTGCCCGCGATATACGGAATCAGCACGGAGGAGCCGAGCATATTGTCGACCGGGATATCAAAAAAGCCCTGAATCTGCGCGGCATGCAAATCCATGGTCAGCACACGGTCCGCGCCCGCCGCGGTGATGAGGTTTGCGACCAGCTTGGCCGAAATCGGGTCGCGCGCCTTGCTCTTGCGATCCTGCCGCGCATAGCCGAAATAAGGGATAACCGCCGTGATACGGCCGGCAGACGCACGCTTGCAGGAGTCGATCATAATGAGCAGCTCCATCAGGTTGTTGTTGACCGGGCCGCAGGTGGACTGTACCAGAAACACGTCCGAACCGCGCACGGACTCGGAAATGGAAACCGAGATTTCGCCGTCCGCGAAGGTGGAAATTGCCGCTTTGCCAATCGGCAGGCCGAGCGCGGACGCAATCTGCATTGCCAGTGCGGGGTGAGAGTTGCCGGAGAAAATTTTGATATTTTTTCCGTGAGAAATCATTGGTAAGCCTCCGTCATAATGATAGAATTTATCCCGTTTTTCTATTTTTATTTATTATTTTGCTCTTTTTCATGTGCCGCGCGGCGGCGGTCGTTCCAGCCCTCCAGCGTGGTCTGCCGCGCACGGGCCACCGCCAGCGCACCCGCCGGCACGTCCTTGGTCACGGTGGCGCCGGCCGCGGTGAACACGCGGTCGCCCAGCGTGATGGGCGAAACCAGATTAGTATTGCAGCCGATGAAGCAGTCATCACCGATGACGGTCTGATACTTATGATACCCATCATAGTTGACCACAACCGTGCCGCAGCCGAAATTGACGCGCTCGCCAACCGTTGCGTCACCGATATAGGTCAGGTGGGACACCTTGGTGCCGTTGCCGATGGTGGATTTTTTCAGCTCGACGAAGTCCCCGATGCGGCAGCCGTCACCCACCACGCACTGCGGACGGACATAGGCAAACGGCCCGACCGTCGTGTGTGCGCCGATTTGGGACTCATACACCTGCGAATTGTTGACCGTCGTGCCCGCGCCGATTTCGGCCTTTTCCAAAATCGTGTTCGGTCCGATGACCGCGCCCGCGCCCACCTTGCAGCCCGGGCGGATATGGCAGCCGGGCAGAATGGTCACGCCCGCCGCAATCTCCGCATCCGGCGCAATATAGGTGTTTGCCGGGTCGAAAATCTGCACGCCCTTGTCAATCAACGTGAAGTTGACGCGGTTTACCATCGCGCGGAACGCGATATAGGCCGAGCCGCCGTCGCAAATCTCAACAATCTCGTTGGTCACGGCAACGCCCTTCTGCGCGCCAGCGGCCACTGCCGCCGTCACCAGTGCATCCAGCGTATCGCCGCCCGCCGCCAGCGCCTTTTGCAGCATCTCATAGGTGAACATCGCGGCAAGGCAATGCGCGTCGCGCGGGATGGGTTGTCCCTCCGCGTCGAAGCCCTGCTGCTCCGCTACCAGCACGCTCACGCCGTAGCCGGTCGTCACGTGCGTTTCGGTCAGGTGCGTCAGTGCGTCGTCCTCAGCAAGCACGAACGGCGCGGCAATCACCAGCACATGCTCGCTCTCCGGCAGCGTACCCAGCGCCGCAAAGCGGTTGCCCGCTGCCAGCGCAATGCTTTCCGCACCCGCCAGCGCAGGCTCTCGGTCATCGTGCACAAAATAGCACGTCTCCACGGCATCGGGCAGCTCGTTCCGCACCGTATCGCCCGCCGTACCGAACAGCACCGGACGCGCATAGGCGGAAAAACCGCCCTCGTCAAACAGGCCGCCAACCAAGGCGGCGGTAATCTTATCCATCGCAGAAAATCCTTCCGTTTCCGTGGGGCTGCGACGCCCCGTTTTCGGTTATAGATTTATTATACAACAGGCCCTTATAAAAAGCATCAGCATTTTTCGATAAATTTCCTTGCACCGCAAGATTATTTTCGCCGTTTGCTGACAAAAGGGCTGTCCGCTCATCACGGACAGCCCTGCGCACGCTCCTGTCGTTTGCGAAAACAGACCGCGCCCTCAGCCCTTCGGCTCGACTTCCTCCGGCTTCTTTTCTTCGCGCACAGCCGCCTCCTGTGCCGTCTGCGGTACCGCCACCGCGCGCAGCATGCGGATGCGCGGGATGAGCGGCAGATGCGCGTTATACAAATTGACAAACCGCCCTACAATCAGCGCGGAAACTACCGTGCCGATGCCAAGGCCGTTGACGCCATGGAAAAAGATAAAAGACAAAATCAGCGCGATGATAACCAGCGTCACATCGAACATAATCTTAATCGAACCGAAACGCTTACCCGTCCGGTCGGTAATCGCACCCACAACGCCCTCGCCCGGCACCAGCAGCGCATCCGGCGCGACCTCGACGCTGATGCCGAAGCCCAGCACCGCACAGCCCAACACCAGCGCCACAAGCTTGATTGGCAACGTGGTCGGCTCAAACCACCACAGAACCTTCATGCCAATGTCGATAAACACACTGAACACCAGATTGACGACAATCTGCAAAAACTGGATTGGCGGGAACTTCCGTCCGCGCAGGACGACCTGCGCCGCAATAAACAGCAGGTTCATCACAAAGGTAAATGCACCCAGCGAAGGCGCAAAACGCAGGCTGAGCACATACGGCACGCTTGAAATAGGCGAAGTGCCCAGCGCCGCCTTGGTGATGAGCGCCACGCCGAATGCATTGATGATGACGCCGATGGTGAACCACAAATACCGATAAACTAACTTCCTCATTTTTCCTCCCGATGCTCCATAGGGTTATGACCGCCCGCCCCCTTTCGGACGATTCCGTAAAAACGAGGCGTCCCATATCGGACGCCCCGTTGGTTTTTCAGTTCTCTTCCTGTTCCTCCGGGATTTGCCGCAGAATCTCGATTGGGCCGCAGCCCGCGCACTTGGCGCAGTCATGCATGCACGCCATCGGATCGTCCGGGTCTTCCTCCCGCCCGATCTCCAGCAGCGCCGGATCACCCTGTTTTTCGCCCACAAGAAATTTTGCGACCGCTTCTTCCGCCGCGCCTTCGCAGCCCGGCACCAGCAGCACGCCTATCATCTCCAGCGCGTTGCGCATGGCAAGCCCCAGCGCACCGCAAATCAAAACGTCTACCTTTTCCATGCTCGCCAGCTTGAGCAAATCGGTCGTACTGGTCCCCTCTACCGAGGCCAGCCGCTTGCCCGTCGGGGTCTGCCCCTCCGCGCTGACGATTAAAAACGAGCGGCACTCGCCCAAATTTTTGGCGATCTGCCCGCCGTCATACGCGACACCGATGTTCATCGAAGTCCCTCCACCGTCTTGAGCGCATCCTTCAGCGCGTCCGGCAGCTTGGCGTCCTCGATTTTACCGGCGTCCACAGCCGCAGCCAGCTTGGGGTCAATCGGCAGTTTGGCCAGCACAGGCAGACCGTACTCCGCCGCAACCTCATCCACATGGCTTTCGCCAAAGACCGCAATATGCTTGCCGCAGTCCGGACACTCCAGATAGCTGTAATTCTCCACCACGCCAATGAGCGGGATGTCCATCATTTTCGCCATCTTGACCGCCTTGCCAACAATCATGCTGACCAGATCCTGCGGCGAGGTGACGACCAGAATACCGTCCACCGGCAAGGACTGGAACACGGTCAGCGGCACGTCGCCCGTGCCGGGCGGCATGTCGACGAACAGGAAATCCACGTCGTCCCACACGACATCCGACCAGAACTGCTTGACCGTCTCCGCGATAATCGGCCCACGGTAGATGACCGGATCATCCTCGTTGGGCAGCACCAGATTGATGGAAATCATCTGCACGCCACCCTCGCTGCGCGCGGGCAGGATGCCTTCTTCACAGCCTTCCAGCTTGTCGTGCACGCCGAAGGTCTTGGGGATGGACGGGCCGGTGATATCCGCGTCCAGAATGCCGCAGGTATAGCCCTTGCGCGTCATGCCGACAGCCAGCATCGAGGTCAGCAGGCTTTTGCCGACGCCGCCCTTACCGGACACCACGCCGATAACTTTTTTGACCGAAGCCGCGGGATTTGCCGCGACCTTCAGGCTCTTTTCGCCGCCGCAGCCCGCAGAGCAAGATTCGCAGTTATGCGAACAACCCATACTACAACAACTCCTAACATATCTTTTCTTGCCTATTTTTTAGTATACCGCATTGTTTTGCCTTGCGCAAGGGTCAATCGCAGACCGCCGCGCAACAGGAAAGCGCCGCCGTCTCGTCGGGGGAAACGAGACGACGGCGCTTTGCCGATTCACTACACAGATTTGAAAAAGGGGGGTAAAAGAGAAATAAAAGATCGGTAGGCTGTCGACTTGGGATTGCGGCTTCCCTCATCGACATGCTTAGTATACCCCATGCAGCGGGAAAAAGTGTGAACAGATTATAAATATGCTGTGAAAGAATTGTTTCCAGCTGTTTTTTTTCATAAACGTGGGAAACGCCCTGTTTTCCAAAAGGGGGAAATGGAAAACAGGGCGCACGCCAATGCAAAATGAAAAAGAGGATAAAAAAAGAAAAGGTGAAAGAAAGAAAACATTATGATGTAAAAAAGGGGGTTATCGGTTGGGCTGGTGTCTTTCCCTTCCAACAATCATAGTATACCGCACCCGGGCGAAAAAAGTGTGAACAGCTTTTGAACAGAGTTTGAAAGGTTTATGACATTGCCCGCGCCGCCTGAAGGACGGGAAAAACCCCCGGTCCATGGGGGAAATGGAACCGGGGGTTTTTCACTCATTTCACAAAATAAAGGGGGGGTAAAAGAGAAATAAAAGATCGGTAGGCTGTCGATTCGGGATTGCGGCTTCCCTTATCGACATGCTTAGTATACCCCATCCTGCCGGGGAATATGTGAATAAATTTTGAACGTGCTGTGAAAGAATTGTTTACATTTTCCTTTGCTTTTTCATCAGGCGAATATCGTCCCCGAAAAAGCGCAGCGACACAAACTCGCCCAGCAGGCGGGACGCCACAGCGGGCGAATATTTTTCCGCCAGCGCATCCGGCGGCAGGTTGGTGTTGACGATCATCGGCCGCCCCGCCATCAGGCGGTTGTTAATCAGGTTATACAGGGCGGACACGGTAAACGCCGTGCCCATTTCGGTGCCCATATCGTCGATGATGAGCAAATCCGCCCGCTCGTATCGCGCGGCGCGCTCGGCTGCGGCTTCGCCGTCGCCGTTGCCGAATTTGATTGTCTCATATGCCGCGACAATGTTGATCGCCGTATCGTATGCAACTGAAAAGCCGCGGGCAGCAACCGCCTCCGCAATGCAAGAGGACAGGAAGGTTTTCCCCAAACCGGTCGAGCCATACAGCAGCAGATTGGGCGAATGCGGCCCGAATTTTTCGGCATACGTCTTGCACTCGTCCAGATTGTACTCCATATTTTCCCGCGGAGACAGTCCCAACCGTGCGTCCGGCCGGGTGGAATAATAATCCATGCGGAAATGCGCGAAATTCTGGTCACGGATGGGCAGCACTGCGGACAACTGCTCGCGCAGCAGCTCGGCATACCGTGCCTTGACGCATTCGCAGGTCGCACTGCCCGCATAGCCCGTATCCCCGCACTTTTCGCACATCGGTTTTTCGGTAAGGTAATCGGCATCCAGCCCCATGCCGCGCAGCAGCTCGGCACGCTCAGCCTGCAACGCCAGATTTTGCCCGCGCAGCTGCGCAATCGCTGCGGCCGGGTCGCCGCCCGTGTTCAGGGCTGCGCGCAGCACGGATGCTGCCGTCTGCGACAGCGTGCGGTCAATCGCGCGGATGCGCGGCTCACGCGCATATACCTCGCGCCGCCGTTCCTCAAACGCCTCGCTGCGCGCTGTGCGCTCGCGTTCTAGCTCGCGCCGCGCCGCCGCCAATAGTTTTCTATCGTATCCCATGGCTTATTCCTCCGTTTTGCGGCGATGGCTGCGCACACGCGCCGCCCAGTCCTGCTCCCATGCAGCCAGCGTGCCGGGGTCGGTCGGCTGCGCGGGTGTCTGTCCGACCGCCGCCCTCGTTTCGGGCTCGAGCGCGGTAATTTCGCTGACTGTATGTACACCCGCCTCGTCCCAGCGGCGCAAAATGCCCAGCGTGTAATCCAAACTCTTGTGTCCCTGCTGCTTGTCCGTGCGCCGGACCGCCAACTCAATCGCCTCAGGCGGGAAGCCGTGCGCAAGTGCAAAACGACACACGCGCTGCTCCTTGGGCGCGGGCTGCGCCGGGTCTGCGCCGAGCGCCTTGTACACCGCCTCGCTCAACGGCTTTTCGTTTTCCTTGCGCGCCAGATACTGCTGTGCCTGCTGCGCAGTCACCACGCCCATATCCGCCCACAGATAGGTTTCGCGCCGGATGTCGCTCAGCCGCACCACGCCTTTTTCGCCCTTGAGGTAGGAGAGCAGCTCGATAATCGCGCCCGCTGACAGCCCCAGATAGTCATAAGCGGTCAGCAGGCAGCGCAATTGTCCTTCGGTCAGCGTGCGGCCGAGCACACTCTCCGCGCTCTCACAGACCGCCGCAAATTTATGGTCGTCCAGCCGCGCGCGGCGCAGTTCATCTGCGGTATACTGTGGGGTATCCGAGGGCTTGTCCGCCTGCGGCGGCGCAGCAGGCGTGACCAGACCGTTGAGTGTGAACGCCGCGCGCTCATACCGCTCCTGCGGTAAATGCAGTGCACGCGCTGCGGTTTTGCCGTCCGCGCTGCCGTGCCGCAGGACATAAAGATAGAGCAGCGCCGCGTCGCCGTCCGCGGCCGCAATCAGCTTGTCCAGCATATCACAGCGCGCCACGCGCAAATCGCCCTCCGGGAGCGATACAGAGGTCTGGGCCATCGGTTCATTTCCTTTCCAAATGGGGATTGTTTCTTATTATATCACACGCCGCATATACGAGCAAATGGAAAAGAGCGGGACGCAGGACGTGATATTTTGCACGCGCCACGCGCGGACAGAAAAAAGGCAGGACATGCGCCTGCCTTTTTTCACAAACAGCAAAACGGCGCAGGAATCCTAATTCCTGCACTGCTTTGCTGCAATAGGCATTCCCAGCCGCAGGCTGGCGATGCCGTCCCTCGTTTCAGGCTGTACGCCTGAAACGAAAGTTATTTTACCTTTTCCTCTTCCTTGACGTCCTTCATAGACAGGTTGACGCGGCCCTTGTCGTCGATTTCCATGACCTTGACCCAGACCATGTCGCCTTCCTTGACAGCGTCCTCCACCTTCTCGATGCGGTGGTCGGCCAGCTTGGAGATGTGCACCATGCCGTCCTTACCCGGCAGCAGGTTGACGAACGCACCGAAATTCATCAGGCGCACTACCTTGCCGTAGTAGATTTCGCCCGGCTCAGGCTCCTTGACAATGGCCTCAATCATCTTCTTGGCCTTCTCCGCGTCGGATGCCTTGACCGCCGCGATGGTAACTGTGCCGTCATCCTCGATATCGACCTTGGCGCCCGACTCAGCCACGATATTCTGAATCACGCTGCCGCCCTTACCGATGACCTCACGAATCTTGTCCGGATGGATGTGCATAGTGGTCATCTTGGGCGCCCACTCGGATACATCCGCACGCGGCGCCGGGATTGCCTTGAGCATAATCTCATCGAGAATGCCATAGCGGGCAACGCGGCACTTCTCAAACGCCTGCTTGATGATGTTCGGAGTCAGGCCATCGACCTTGATATCGACCTGAATGGCCGTGATACCCTTCTTGGTGCCGGCAACCTTGAAGTCCATGTCGCCGTAGAAGTCCTCTACGCCCTGAATATCGGTGAAGGTGGTCTCCTGACCGCCGTCGGTAATCAGGCCGCAGGAAATACCGGCAACCGGCGCCTTAATCGGCACACCGGCGTCCATCAGCGCGAGGGTCGAGCCGCAAACCGAGCCTTGCGAGGTCGAACCGTTGGAGGAAATGACCTCGGAAACCAGGCGCAGCGCATACGGGAACTCGCTGACCGGCGGGATAACCGGCAGCAGCGCGCGCTCAGCCAGCGCGCCGTGGCCAATCTCACGACGGCCGGGGCTGCGGGACGGACGGGTTTCACCGACCGAGAAGGACGGGAAGTTGTAGTGGTGGATATAGCGCTTTTCCTTCTCTTCGAAGATGGTGTCCAGCTCCTGCGCGTCGCCCAGCGTGCCCAGCGTGCAGAGCGTCAGCACCTGCGTCTGGCCGCGGGTGAACATACCCGAACCGTGTACGCGCGGCAGCACATGCACCTCGGCAGCCAGCGGGCGGACTTCCTCCATGCCGCGGCCGTCGACGCGCTTGCCGTTTGCCAGCCAGCGGCGCACAATCTTCTTTTCCAGCTTGTCCACGCACTCGGCAAGGTTCGCGCCGTGCTCTTCCTTGTATTCGTCGGAAAGCGTCGCCTCGAACGCATCGACAATCTCACGCACGCCTGCATCGCGCACGGTCTTGTCGTCGGTATCCATCGCAACCTCGAACTTGTCGTTGCACTCTGCCTCGAGCTTGTCAAACAGGTCGTGGTCGATGTCGTGATGTTCGTACTCAAACTTCGGCTTGCCGATTTCGTCCTTGATGCCCTGAATGAACGCACAAATCTTCTTGAGCTCCTCATGCGCTTCCATCAAAGCGTTGAACATATCGTCCTCGGGCACTTCCTTTGCGCCCGCCTCAATCATGACAATCTTATCCTTGGTCGCGCACAGCGTCACGTCCATTTCGGACTGCTTGCGCTGCTCGGACGTGGGATTGATGATGGTCTTGCCGTCGATGATGCCGACCTGACAGCCCGCAACAACATAGTCGAACGGGATGTCCGAAATCGAAACCGCGATGGACGCGCCCAGCAGGCCGACCACCTCGGGAGAGTTATCGTAATCATTTTCCAGCACGGTGCAGACGATAGACACGTCGTTGCGCAAATCCTTCGGGAACAACGGACGCATCGGGCGGTCGATTTGGCGGGAGGCCAGAATCGCGCGCTCGCTCGGACGGCCCTCGCGGCGCATAAAGCTACCCGGGATGCGGCCTACCGCATACAGGCGCTCTTCAAAATCAACCGAGAGCGGGAAAAAGTCGATGCCGTCGCGCGGCTTGGCCGATGCGGTCGCGGTGACGAGCACGGCGGTGTCGCCATAGCGCACCAGACACGAACCGTTGGCCAGCTGCGCCATCTTGCCGGTTTCGACAGTCAGCTTGCGGCCGGCGATCTCGGTCTCAAAAACGCGATAGTTTTTGAAGTCAAAGGGGTTGATGTTTGCCATGTTTTTTCCTCCTTTTTTGTGTTGCGGAGGGCGGCGCATCCCTTTTTTAGCACTTGAAGCAAACACGGAAAACCGGGCTCCGGCTCTGCTTCAACTGCTAAAAAGCGGTTTTGCCGCCTTCCTTTTGAAAACAGAAACAGGGGAGCAGACTGCTCCCCTATTTGCTTGTTCTTCTTACTTACGGATGCCGAGCTTGGCAATCAGCGCACGATAGCGGTTGATGTCCTTCTTCTGCAGGTAAGCCAGCATGGAACGGCGCTGGCCGACCATCTTGAGCAGGCCGCGGCGGGAGTGGTTGTCCTTCTTGTGAACCTTCAGGTGCTCGGTCAGCTCCTGAATGCGCGCGGTCAGGATGGCTACCTGAACCTCCGGAGAACCGGTATCGGTTGCATGAATGCGGTTTGCCTCAATAACGGCAGTCTTTTCTTCCTTACGGATCATGTTGTGTTTCACCTTTCAAATGATATTTTTTTACTTACCCACAGGCTGAGCTGCGGCTGGTGAAATGGGTACGGTAGGGACATACCCGGAACTCCGGCAGCTAAGCGCGGGGCGAAAGTACAATATATGATACCATGCCCGCACGAATTTGTAAAGCAATTTCTTATTTTTTATTTACTTTGCCGCATTTTTGCACTTTTCTTTAGGCGTTTTGTCGAATTGTACAATTATGAACAAATTGTGAACAGGATTTTGTCGATTTTTTATCTTGTCCCAACAACTTCGACAGTGCTATAATTCTACCATCATCGGTGGACAGCTGAACATCCTTTCGCTTGAAACCGTTTTTATTTATTGCTAAAGACACGCGACGGGGCGGTGCAATAGCGCGGCCTGATGTCGCGTTCTTTTTTTGCCTGCCGCTGCGCCTCCGGGGCATTTTGCCGCCGGAGGCGTTTTTTTATGCCTGTCCGACACATACTGCCTTGCAGACCCGTGCAACACCGCCATTCATGCAAAAGCATTGTTCCGCAGTTCCAGATTATACGCCAGCAGCACACGCAACCGTTTTTTGCCGCGCGTCAGGTGGCGCGACACCGCCGACTGGCTGATGCCCAAACGGTAGGAGATTTCCTTACCGGATAGCCCTTCCACTTCGCTCATCCACAGCACCTCATACTGCCGTGCGGTCAGCTGCTCCTGCAACGCATGGAAGAATGCTTCGCGGAATTTCGCGCGGAACGCACTGTCATCGCCGCCCAGTTCCGCCAAATACTGCTCGTATGCCGCGTGGTCCGCCACCTGCTCAGACAGCTTTCCTGTTTTCATGCTGTTCCCCTCCCCTGTCATAATAGTGCTCCAACACAAAAGCCGTTTTGCGGTTTTCGTTAATCATGGCCTGCAAGCAGTTGATACGCTGCTTCAGCCGGTACTTTACCTCGCTGTGCTCCGCACGGCGCCGCGCCACCTGCAATTGCTTCAGGCGCAGCTCCAAAATCGCCGTGTTCGCGCGGTATTCCTTTGCCATTTCCCGCATCTGCATGCTATACCTCCTTATAATCGAACATTTGTTCGTATCTCCTTGTTTCCTATAATACAATATATTGGAAGGCTTGTCAACATCAGCCTACATTTGGTGTGCTATCAATTTCTGAACCCGCATATACTATCGGAGAAAGGAGGCATCGGACATGCGTAAACTGCTGCTCACCGGATGCGGGCTTGTTTTGGCGTTATATCTCGCGCCCGCGCTCTGGCTGCACGGCAGCGAGCCGGCAAACGGTCAGGCCGCGTCTGCTTCCGTACCGGCTGCAACGGAAACCGCCCTGACAGGCGATTACTCCACCGTTACGGTTTTGATTGACAACCAGCCGACCCAGCTGCCGCTTGAAGACTATGTCGCCGGTGTGGTGGCGGCGGAAATCCCCAACGACTTCCCGCTCGAGGCCATTCGCGCGCAGGCGGTCGCCGCGCGTACTTATGCGGTCTACAAAATGGCGGCGGGCCGTCCCGACGCGCATCCCGAAGCCGACGTCTGCGATGACTTCCACCACTGCGCAGCCTACCGCGACGTTGCTGTGGCAGCCGCATCCGGCAGCGACGTGTCGCGCGTACAGCAGGCCGTGCAGGACACCGAGGGGGAAATCCTGACCTATGACGGCGCGCCGATTGCGGCGGTGTTCCATTGCGTCAGCGGCCCGCGCACCGAAGCCGCGCGCGACGTATGGGGCGAGGATGTGCCCTATCTGCAAAGCGTGGTCAGCCCGGGCGGCACGGCATACAGCGGCTATGAAGCGGCGGTCACTGTTTCTGCGGCGGAATTTCGCGAAAAGGTCGCGGAAACCTTTCCCTCGGCGGATGTATCCGGCCCGCCGAACGACTGGTTCAAAGCGTCTGTCCGCTCGGATGCGGGCGGCATCATCACCGTACAGCTCGGCGGCGTGACCGTCGAAGGCACCGCCGTGCGTGAGCTGTTCGGTCTGCAATCGACCAATTTCACGATTACCACAACGGATGACAGCATCACCTTCCATACCATCGGTTATGGCCACGGTGTCGGCCTGTCGCAATACGGCGCCAAGTACATGGCCGAGCAGGGCGCAGATTATACAGAAATTTTAGCGCATTATTATCCGGATACTGTGCTCCGCAATGTATAAACCCTTTCCTCCGCGGCCATACTGGTGAAAACGGAGGTAAAGGGATATGAAACAATATCATTCCAAACATACCGCAGTCCTTTCGACCCGCGGCTTCTACACCATTTTGACCGTCTGCGCCCTGATTATCGCGGCATCCGCGTGGGTGCTCTGGTCGGACGCCACCGCGCCCGCGGAAGATGAAACGCAGGCCAGCCTGCCCATCGTCACGCCCGCGGAGACACTGCCCGACCTGACCGAGGACACCCCGGTGCTGTCCGAGGAGACCGGCGAGCCGGATGAGACCGAGCAGACGGACGAAGCCGAGCAAGCGCAGCCCGAAGAAACCGAGGACACCGCCGCCGAAACCGCAGAACCTGCGCCCGCACCGGTGGAAACCGTGTCCGCACCGGTTTATGTGCGTCCGGTTTCCGGCGCGGTCATCACGCCGTTCTCCGGCGATGAGCTGCTGTTCCAGCCGACCTTTGGTGACTGGCGCGTGCACACCGGCACGGACTTTGCCGCCGAAGCCGGGGAAACCGTGCTGGCGCTGACCGACGGCACGGTGCAGAAGGTCGTCGAGGATGGGCTGTACGGCACGTGCGTTACGCTTTCGCATGACGCCGATTTGACCTCGACCTACTGCGGCGTGACCGATGTGCGCGTCGCGGAGGGACAGGCCATTGCCGCAGGCGAAGCGCTCGGCACGGTCGCGGAAACCATTGACGCGGAAGCGGCGCTCGGCCCGCACCTGCATGTGGAAACCGCCCGCGTAGGCACACCGGTCGACGTGCTCGAACTGCTGGGCGAAAGCGAAGTTGAATAAGCTGCAAAACAAAGCAAAGCCGCGGGACGGAGGTCCCGCGGCTTTGCTTTGTATTTGCCTTTATTCGGTTTCGGTTTCCATGCTGTCCTGTCCCTCTGCCGGCTCGTCGCTTTCCGCAAGGACGGTATAATTCCCGGTCAAACCGCCGCCGGCGACGGTTACAATCCCGTCCGCCAGCAGGAAATTCATCTGCTCATCTGCGGATTTGGCCGTCTCGCCGTTGACCGCAGCCGTGCCCTCCGTGCCGTCGGAAAAGCAATACGCAATCCCGGTTTCTTCCTCCTGCGTGATGGTCAGCGTCACACCCGCAGGACTGACATAACTGCCCGGCCAGCCTTTATGCTGCTCGGCCTCGGCATCATACAGTGGGAAGGTGTCGTAGTCATCCAGCACACCGTCCCCCAGATAGTTGTATTTCTCGCCAGTCTCCCGGTCGACCGCCACCTTGCCGACCATCCGGCCTGTGGCGTCGCTGACCACGAACACATAATATTCGCACGCCGACGCCGCATCCGTACCAACGGACAGCGTCTCATCGGTCGCTTCCACGACGTACTGTGTTTCATCCACCGCTCCGGCAACCTGCCGCAGCGCCTCCTGCTCGCTCAGACCGGCTGCCGCATCCTCGCTGAGCAGTCCCGCCTGCGTCGCCGCTTCCAGCGCCTGCGTCTGCGGATTGACCTTTGCAGTCTCCTCTGTCGTCGGCTCCATCACATCGCTTCGCTGCGTACACCCGGACAAAAGCAGGGTGCCGAGCACCGCCACGGTAATCCATCGTTTCATCCTGCCTGCCTCCCTCTTTCTTTTCTTCCTCAACAAATCAGGCGGCACCGCTCCCTGCGATGCCGCCTTAATCATACCGTATCCGGCGCAAAATTGCAATGGTCACTTAGGTGAAAAATCCGTCATTCCCCGCCCTTTTTCAACTTTTTCAGCCAATGCCGTTCTTTTTTCGGGCGGTCAAAGTGTTTTTTCACACGCTCGGTCAGGCCGTCGGTCAGCGAATAATACACCGGTGTGATAAACAGCGTCGCCACCGTGGAAATCACCATGCCGGTCATCATGACCACGCCCATCGGCTTCATCATCTCCGAGCCTTCGCCGCCGGAGAACACCATCGGGACCAGACCGAGAATGGTCGTCAGCGCGGTCATCAGCACAGGCCGCACGCGGCGCGGACAGGCGTTTAGAATAGCGGTCTGCTTATCCTCGCCCCGTTCGCGGCGCTGCAAAATGTAGTCGACCAGAACGATTGACGAGTTGACCACCGTACCGGCCAGAATGATGACCGCCAGCAGCGCCACCATGGACACCTTATTGCCGGTCGGCCACAGCATCAGCAGCGAGCCGAGCAGACCAATCGGCAGAATCAGCATGATGGCCACCGGCAGCACGAACGAGTTAAACTGGCTTGCCAGAATGAAGTAAACCAGCAAAATCGCCACCATCAGCGCGGTCATCAGCGATTGGGTCGTTTCCTCAATGCTGGAAGCCGACGTGTCGCCGTTTTCCACCTCGATGCCCTCGGGCATCTGATAGTTTGCGAGCAAATCGTTTACCTGCTGCATAATGTTGACGCTGTCGCCCGACTCGGTCTCACCCGTAATGGTGACCGTTTCGTACTGGTTGATGCGCGAAATCGACTGCGGCGACAGTTCGGTATACACGTCCGCGACCATGGACAGCGGCACTGTGCCGCCGGTCGGCGCGGGCAGCTGCAAGGATTTGAGCGCGTCAATATCCTGCGTAAGCGTTTCGTCGCCCGAAATCGTCACATCGTATTCCTCGCCGCTCATGCGCAGCGTGGTCGCCACCGAGCCGGTCAGCTCGCCGCGCACGAGTGAGCCGATGGTGGCGGCCGTCAGGCCGAAGCGGGACGCATTCTCCCGGTTGACCTTGATGGCCACGCGCGGCACCTGATCGCCTGCGGAGGACTCGACGTTGACCGCATCCGGCAACGCCTCGATTTTGCGCGCCAAATCCTCCGCTGTTTCCGCGAGTTCATCGTAATCCTTACCGGACAGCTGCACGCTGATATCCGAACCGCTGTCCATCACCATCATGCCGGCGTCCGACACGGTAATCTCGCAGCCCGCGATATCCGCCAAATCGCGGCGCAGCTGTGCGGCAACCTGCGCGGCCGAACGCTCGCGCTCCTCCACCGGCTTGAGCATGATGGTCACGCTCGCCCCGGATGCACTGGACATAATCGAAGTCGAACTGCCCGTGCTGTAATAAATCAAATCCATTTCGGGCACGGTCTGCTCCGCAATCGTCACAATGCGGTCCTGAATGGCCGCTGTTTCCTCCATCGTCGAGCCGCTGGGCATGCCGACCGAAACATCCACCTGCCCCTGGTCCATCTCGGGAATCAGCTCCGCACCGGCCGCCGCAATGCTGGCAATAGAAACCACGCAGATGCACGCGGTCACTGCAATGCCAATCCAGCGGCGCGTAATGAATAGCTTGAGCACCTTTTTATACACCCGTATCGCGGGCTTATCCGCGATGACATGGTCGCGCAGACCCGGCGCTGCGGTCGACAGCCGGTGCACGCCGCCGCGGTCCAGCAGGATGTAGCACAGAAGCGGCACCAATGTCAGCGAAATCAAAAGCGACGAGGACAGCAGCGCCACAATCGTGATACAGAACTCCCGGAACATCATGCCGGTCAGGCCGCCGGACAGGCCGATTGGCAGGAATACGGCGATGGTGGTCAGGGTGGACGCCGTGACCGACAGCACGACCTCCCGCGTGCCCTTGACGCAGGAATCCCAGCGGTCGTAGCCGTCCGCCCGGTAGTGGAACACGTTTTCCAGCACCACGATGGAGTTATCCACAATCATACCGACGCCCAACGCAATACCACCCAGCGACATGATGTTCAGCGTGATATCCAGCGCGAACATCAGCAGGAAGGTAAACAGGATGCAGCAGGGCATGGCAATGGAAATCGCCAGCGTCGCGCCGAAATCCCGCAGGAACACCAGCAATACAATCGCCGCGAACAGCACGCCCATCCAGATATTGCTCATGGCGTTGTCGACCGTCATGTTGATGTAGTCGGACTGGTCCATGACCAAATCCCACTCCAGCGCGCCGTTGCCCGCAATCAGGCTGTCCAGCTGCGCCTTGGCGCGCTCGGCAATCTCGACCGTATTCGAGCCGGACTGCTTGTTGACCGACAGCATCAAGCATTCCTCGCCGTTGACCTTAGCCAGCGCGTCGCGGTCCTTGGGCTGCATGGAAACGTCCGCAATCTGGTTTAGACGCACGGTGCCGCCTGCGGGCAGCGAAATCAGCTCATTTTTCACGTCCTCAATCGACTGATATTCGCCATCCGTGCGCACGGACAGCGTCTGCGAGCCGCTGTCCAGCTCGCCGCCCGGCACCGCCATATTGTCCGCGCCCAGCTGCTGCGCCACCGAGCTGACCGTC
Organism: uncultured Agathobaculum sp.; assembly: GCF_944384695.1. GTDB lineage: Bacteria > Bacillota > Clostridia > Oscillospirales > Butyricicoccaceae > Agathobaculum. The sequence continues at coordinate 36,989 of NZ_CALWUQ010000008.1, forward strand.
AGGTTATAGCCCTTCAGACGCGCCGCGTCGGTCTTGACTGCGACTTCATTTTCATAGCCGCCCGAAATATCCACCGACGCCACGCCGTCCAGCCGTTCGAGCGCGGGCGCAATCTCTTCCTCCACCATCGACTGAAGGCTCGCCAAATCGCTGCCGCGCAGCGCTACCATGATGACCGGCATGGAGTCGATGTCAATCGACATAACGATGGGGTCGGTCGCGTCCTCCGGCAAAAGGGATTTCGCCTGATCGACCTTGTCACGCATATCGGTCATCGCCTTATCCAAATCGGTGCCATAGGCAAACTGCACGATGACCATGGACATATTTTCCGCCGAGGTCGAGCTGAGCGTCTCCAGACCCGCAAGGCCCGCACAGGCGGACTCGAGCGGCCTTGTCACCTGCTGCTCGATATCCTCCGGTCCCGCGCCCGCATAGGTCGAATATACAATCGCCACCGGCAGCTCCATATCCGGCATGAGTGCCAGCGGCAGCGACTGAAAGCAATAGAAACCAAACACAATGACCAATATGTACGCCAGAATGGTCATGACATTGTGTTTGATACAGTTTTCCGCAATTCTCATAGGGGTGTCAGCCCTCCCCGTCCGCGGCGGCGGCATCCGTGGCGGTCTCGTCCGTCACACCCGCTGCGGTGTCATCCTGCGCTGTGCCGTCCTCACCGGTCACCACGCGCACCATCGAACCATCCGACAGGTAGGACTGCCCCTTGACAACCACCCGGTCGCCTTCAGCCAGACCGGATACGATTTCGGTATTCGTTTTGCTCACCAGACCGGTCTGCACCACCACACGTGTGGCAGTGTCGCCCTCACCGAAATCATCGACGACAAACACATATCGCTCGTCATTGCTGCCGGTCAGAATCGCCTCGGTCGGCACGGACAGCGCATCGCTGCGACGGGCCGTGTAGAATGTAACCGTTGCAAACGCGCCGATGGGCGGCGCAGCGTCCGCAGGCAGCGAAACCGGAATATCATACAGGTTGGTCTGCGCATTGGCCGCCGCGGGCAGCGCACCGATGGTGCCCTGCATCATATCGTCCGACAGCACCGAAATCACAATACCCGCGCTGTCGCCCGCATGAATGTTGGTGAATACGTCCTCGGCCACCGAAGCGGCAACCTCCACCTTGCCGTCCTCCGCGATGACCACGCCGGGCTGCGCGGACGAAGCCATACCGCCGCGCACCACATTGACCGCCGTGACCGTACCCGCGCACGGCGCTTTGACCGTGCCGAGCGCCGCCTGCGTGGTAATCTGGTCCATCGACGCCTGAATCTGCGCAAGCGACGCGGATTGCTGGGCCTGCGCCTGCGACACACCCGCCTGCGCCTGCTCAAGCGCGCCCTGCGCCTGCGCAAGCGCCTGTTCCGCGCGGGTCACATCCTGCGCGGCTGCCGCGCCGACTTCATACAGCGCCTTGGTGTTGTCCAGCGACTGCTGCGCCTGTTCCACACCAATCTGCGCCTGCTCTACGCCGAGCTGCGCGGACGAAATGGCACCGTCTGTCGCGGCCTTGGTCGCGCTGTACGACTGCTGCAAGGCGCCCAGCGTGGAGGTGACCGTCGAGGTGTCCACTGTGAAGAGGGTCTGTCCCTTGGTGACCTTGTCTCCCTCCTTGACCGGCAGCGTGAGCACCTGCCCCGCCAGCAGCGGGAATACCTGCACCTCATTGACCGCAACCACCTTGCCCGTGACCGAATACTCCGCATTCATCGGGCCGGATGCAACCGTCATCACTTCCACGGCGGTTCCGGTCGGCGCCTCTTCCGTCTGCTCCTGCTCCTGTCCGCAGCCCGCGCCCAGCAGCAGCGCCGCTGCCATCACAGCGGCTAAAATACGTTTGCTTTTCATCTGTGTCCTCCGTCGCTCGCTTTCCCGATTTGCCATTATGCTGCGCCGCCTGCCATATAGCCCCGTTTTGCCCAATCATAGGTATTATATGCCGTAAACAGGTCGCGCTCTGCCGTATTCACCGCATCCTGCTTGGCAGCCAGGTCGTCCTGCGCCGTCAGGTAGTCCAGCTGCGAAATCATGCCGCGTTCATATTGCAGCGCATCCACATCAAAATTCTTCTTCTCCGTATCATATGCGGCTTTGGCTTCGTCCAGCAGACGTTTTTTGTCCTGCACATCCAGATAAAGCTGCCGGAAGGTATTTTCGGCGCTTTCCTCGGCATATTCCAGATCGAGTTTTGCTGCCTCATAGGCGTCTACAGTTGACGTTTCGCCCTCTTCGTACTGATTCGACGCCTCGCGCGCCTTCTCCTGCGCGGACCAGATGGAATAGCTGTTGTCCAGCGCTTCCTCGAGGTCCGCTTCATAATCCATATCCGATAGCTGTGCATCGGTCACGGTCGGCAGCGTGGTCGGCTTGACCGTGGTCGCAGCCGTGTTGCCGCACAAAAGCGACAGCTGGTTTTCCGTCGTTTCCTGCATCAGTGTGAGCGTCTCGCGCTGCGCCGCCGTTGTGCGGCGCGTCTGACGCAGGTTGTCCAGCGTCAGCGGAGCGGCCATCCCGATCTCCACCTGCTTTTCCACCACCGCAATCTGGCGGTCGAGCGCCGCCAGGTTCCGGTCGAGCGTTGCAATCCCCTCCTTGGTGGTGATGATGCCAATATACGCAGTTTGCGCGCCTACGACAATCTGGTTTGCCGTGTTATCCAGCTGTTTTTTGGTCGTGGCATAGGTATCTTCGAGCTGGTCTTCGGCCTCTTCCTGCGCTTCATCCAGTCCGTCCAGCATGTTCTGCATCATGACCATTCCGCTTTCCGCCAACGCGCGCAGCTCGGTCGCCATGGCTATCTGTGCCTTCACGGTCGAATCCTGCGCCTCACCCAGCGCATTGATAAAATCGTTATAGGCATCGTATTCCGCTTTGTACTGGTTATACTGGGTCTGATACTGAAACTCCTGCTGCAGAAACTGTGCGTCAAGATTGGTATTCTGGATGCTTGCCAGCGTTTTCTGAAAGCCCTGAATGGTCTGGTTGTTTGCCCGGACGGTCTTTTCCAACCCGACGAAGCCTATCGACTGCTCATCCTGCACCGGCGGCGCCGCGTTGACCCCATCGCGCCCCAGCACCTCCTGCGCTGTGGAAACTGTCGCCCACACGCCGACCCCCGCCACGTCCAGCGCGGTCACCGCGCCGGCCGGCACGACCATCAGCATGCACAGCGCCCCGGCCAGCAACGCGCCTAATCGTATCCGTTTCATCTGCTTTGTAATCGTCTCCTCCCGCTGCTCAAAGCAGCTCGCGTGTGATGATACTTGTATGGATATATTCAATCTCCTGCCGCGGCAGCTCCCCCGTGCGCAGGGTATGGGCAAGCACCTCAATTGCCCGCGTCGTCTGCGCGGAAAAATCCTGATCGATGATAAAATCCAGCCGGCCATCCTCCAAATACTGCCGTGCGTGGGGCGTCAGGTCATGGCAAACCACATGCACCTTACGCGCGGGTTTGGCACGCTCCAGCGCATCCATACAGCCGCGCACGGACTCATTTGCCATATAGATGCCGCGCAGGCGCGGATTCTGCCGCAAATTTTGCAGCACGCCGTCATAGGTCAGCTCATACTGCTCCACGCTTTCAATCACGTGCGCATTCACATTACCGCCGAAAATCTCATAAAGCCGGTCCAGAAAGCCGCGCACACGCAGGCCATGCGCCGTAAACTCGCGGTTTCCCGTCACCACCAGCACCTCTGCGCCCGATATGTACGGTGCAAGCAGGCCTGCGGCCACCCGTCCGGACTTGACCATATCCTGTCCGATATGGTACAGGCGGCGGCTTTGCCGCACGTCGGAATCGCAGGTCACCACCTGCACGCCCGCCGTCACCAATCGGTCAATCTCCTCGCTCACCGCAAGCGTGTCCGGCGCGGTCAGGATGAGGCCGTCAATCCCGCGTCCCTCCAACCGCTCAATCGCCTCAAAATACGAGCGATGGGAGCGGTTTTTCAGCTCTTCCACCAATACGTTTACGTCGTTCAGGCCGCGGTTATGCACTGCCACGCGAATCCCTTCCCGCATGCGGCGGATGAAAAACGCATCCCAGCTCGGCAAAATCACACCGATGCGGTAAGCGCCCCGCCCCACGCGCGCCGCCTGCCGCTGCGCCGGTGTCTTATAGCCGTATTCGTTAATCATTTTTTGCACGCGCTCCCGCACCTCGGGCGCAACATTCGGGCGTCCGTTCACCACCCGGTCGACCGTGCCGCGCGAAACGCCGCATTGCTCCGCTATCCACTGTGCAGTTACTTTCATCAACCGATTCCCCTTTACCTGTGCTATTGCAGCGGGCAGTCTGCAACATATAGCTATTTTATCATAGTAGCTTTCGTGGTACAAGCGATTCTGTGCATTTTGCATACTTTCCCCGCCAAAGCCCCTTTCCCGTGCATTTTCTTTTTACGCACAATGCACAGTCTTTTTGCACGCTCCGCAGCACGCTTGCGCCGCCATTTTCCACCAATCACGCTTTTCAAAATTGGGCGGTGCGCCGAAATTCAAGACATGCTCTTGATGCTCCTGTTCAAGTGGTCTATAATAAAATTACCTTATTGAAAAGGAGAGATTTGAAATGGGCATTTTGAAAATCGGCGTAGTTGGCTGCGGCCGTATTGGCAAGCTGCACATCAACAACTTGATTAACAGCGTACCGGGCGTACAGGTCGTGGCTGCGGCAGATCCGATGCTGGATAAGTCCGGCGCACGTGAGTGGCTGGCAGAGCGCAAAATCACCAACGTTTCCACCGACTTCATGGACGTTATCAACAATCCTGAGGTAGACGTTGTATTTGTTTGCTCGTCCACCGATACGCACTGCGACGTTTCCATGGCGGCTGTCAACGCCGGCAAGCACGTATTCTGCGAGAAGCCGATTGACTATGATATCGAGAAGATTAAGAAGCTGCTCGCACTGGTTGAAGAGAAGGGCGTTAAGTTCCAGGTTGGCTTCAACCGTCGCTTTGACCACAACCACAAGGCAGTCGCTGACGCTGTCAAGGACGGCACGATTGGCGATCCGCACATCGTTATCGTTTCTTCCCGTGACCCGGAGCCGCCCCCGGCTTCCTATGTTGCGGTTTCCGGCGGTATCTTCTACGACATGATGATCCACGACTTCGACATGGTGCGCTACGTCACCGGTTCCGAGGCTGTTGAGATTTCCGCTGTCGGCTCCTGCCTGGTAAACCCGAACCTGCAGGAAGAGTCCGGTATCCCGGACGTTGACACCGCTGTTGTCACCATGAAGATGGCAAACGGCTGCATCGCGGTCATCAACAACTCCCGTCAGGCTGTTTACGGCTATGACCAGCGCGTTGAAGCGTTTGGCTCCAAGGGTATGGCTTCCGATGCCAACGACCTGCTCAACACCACGACCGTTATGACCAAGGACGGCGCTCGCTCCGAGAAGCCGCTGTGGTTCTTCCTCGAGCGCTACAATCAGGCGTTCATCGATCAGGTTATCGCGTTTGTTGATGCAATCAACAACGACAAGCCGGTTCCGGTTGGCGCTGTTGACGGCCTGCGTCCGGTTCTGATGGCAAAGGCTGCTACCGAGTCCTGCCGCAACGGCGGTGTTTACGTAAAGGTCGAGGAGTAATCCTTTCCCTTTGGAACACAAAGCGACATAACAAATCCCCTCAGGCATTGCCTGAGGGGATTTTCTCTGCCATCGCGCCGCAAGGCGCGCATAAAAACGACTTTAGTTAAAATAAACCAGTTCTTCCTCCGGCTTTTCCGCCGGGATGACCTCGGAAGCGTGCAGCACCGGGCCTTCGCCGCGGTACTGCGGCAGCGTCTCGACCGTGATGGAGGCGGTCACGCGCACCCAGTCCCGCTGTTTGAGATCCTTCGCACCCGGCCAGCGGCAGAGGAAGCCCAGAAAGCTGATGTCCTCCGCGCAGCAGACCATGCCGAAGCGTCCCGGCACAAACGAACCGGCCGGCACGTTGTTGCCGACATAGACCTGCGCCAGAAAGCGCACCGTCTTGCCGTCGTACTTGCCCGGGTCGCCCATCGCGTCAATATACCACAGGCCGTAATCCGCAGGTGCGATGTCGATGATATCCGCGTCCACATCGAACGGCAGCGGCATGTTGCGCGCATAATCCTCCGAATTGCCGTCCACATCGTCCAGATAGATGGTCGCACGCGGGTTCATCGCGCGGATGTTCTTTTGGTAGAGCATCTCTTTGAGCGCGTCCGTGCAGCGGTTGAACACCACCAAATCAGCAGTCGTGATATGCTCGAACATCATCGGCCCCATATTGTTGGAATACAGCTCAAAAGTGGATGCATCCACAGTCGTGACAATCTGGTACAGCTCCCACCGCGCGGGAAACGCAGCAATCAGGTCGTCCAGCTTCCACATGCCATTGTATTCAATGATAATGCGGTCCGGATCGAACTTCTGCTCTACCCGCTTGAGCCGGTTGGGCGTTAACTCCGAAGCTGACTCGATTGGCACGAGCGCCGTACCCAAGTGCAGCAGCTCACGCTCGTCATATTCCTCGAGACCCTCTTCGCACATCAAAAGCGCCGTGCGCTCATTCTCCGTAAAATTCGGGTCCGCGAGGATTTCCTTGATAAACTGCGTCTTACCGCTTTCCAGAAAGCCGGTAAATACATAGACCGGAATCGGTTCCCGATTTGGCATACCGTTTTCCTCCTTAGGCTACGCCGAACAGGTCAGCAATGCGTTCTTCGTCCAGCTCCGCACCGATGACACACAGACGGCCGGTATAATCCGCCGCACCGCGGCGAATCTCAGGCGCACCGGGCACGTAATCAAAGTGCAGCCACTCGCCGCCGTCCGCTGCGGGCACAATCCCCTTCGCGCGCAGCACCGTGCCGAGCGATGGGTCGCCCAGTGCGGTCAGCGCATGGTTCAGTTCCTCTTCGGTGTACTTGTGCGGCGTCTCCACACCCCAAGAGGTGAACACCTCATCCGCGTCATGGTCATGACCGCAGCCGCAATGGTCGTGGTGATGATGGTGCTCATGGTCGTGGTCATGGCAGCCACAGGTGCAGTCCGGGCCATGGTCATGATGATGTTCATGGTCATGTTCGTGCTCGTGTTCATGCGCATGATCGTGATGATGCTCGTGCTCATGGTCGTGATGGTGGTGATGCTCATGCGGCGGCTCCTGCGCGATTTCGTCAAGCACCTCCTGTACCAAATCGCGGCTGCCCTCCATCGTCTGGAGCAGCTGCGTGCCAGTCAGTTCCTTCCACGGTGTGGTCACGATGCGCGCATGCGCATTCAGCCCACGCAGCAGGCCAACCACCTCGTCCAGCCGCTTTGCCGGGCACTCTGCCGTGCGGGACAGCAGGATTGCGCCCGCGTGCGCCACCTGATTTTCAAAGAACTCACCGAAGTTCTTCAGGTACATTTTGGCTTTGAGCGCGTCAACCACCGTAACAAACGAATTGAGCTGCACATCCAAATGCGCATTCTGCACCGCGCCGATGACGTCGGACAGCTTGCCCACACCGGACGGCTCAATCAGGATGCGGTCGGGGTGGTACTGCTCCACCACATCGTGCAGCGCCTTGCCGAAGTCGCCCACCAGCGAGCAGCAGATGCAGCCCGCGTTCATTTCATTTACCACGATGCCGGAATCCTTGAGGAACCCGCCGTCAATGCCGATTTCACCAAATTCATTTTCAATCAGCACGACTTGTTCGCCTTTCAGGGCGTCCGCCAGCAGCCGCTTGATCAGCGTGGTCTTGCCGGCGCCCAGAAAACCCGAAATAATATCAATTTTCGTCATTTGTTTCGCCTCATTTTGAATTTTAATTCCAGATAGAAATAGTATACCACGTTTTCCGCAAAAAGGAAAGTTTTTCGGTTAGCTTCCGCTAATCCTTTTCGCCGGACAGAAAAAGGGCGCGTTGCAGAAATGAAATCTGCAGCGCGCCCTTTTATGCGCCGTCCAAAGGAGTATGTAGCCGATAGG
>NZ_CALWUQ010000009.1 GCF_944384695.1 uncultured Agathobaculum sp.
GAGATAAGCGGGATCGAACCGCTGACCTCTTGAATGCCATTCAAGCGCTCTCCCAGCTGAGCTATACCCCCATATATTCCCATAAATGGGAAATTATAGGGAAACCTGTATTAAGTTGTCGAAAAGTGGCTCTCATATGGGGGTGCGTCTTGGTGTGTGCCACGCTCCCAGCTGAGCTACGCCCCCATTATTCGCTTCGTCAATAAACTCTGACGACAAAATATATTATACTCAGATTGTGCACGCATGTCAAGAAGAAATTCTGATATCCTGCAAGATTTTAGGACTTTGCAGCGGATACAGACAGCAAAACACCCATGCTTGGAGAGAGCATGGGTGTTTCGCGTTTGTGGGATAGGAATGGTTATCAAAATGATGGAAATTCCGGCAAAGCCGGAAGGGCTTGCAAAAATCAGCGCTGGATACGGCCGGAACCGTCGCCGCCGGCGAGCTTCTCGACCTCGGCAACCGTCATCATATTGTAGTCGCCCTCGATGGAGTGCTTGAGTGCGGAAGCCGCTACTGCGAACTCAACCGCCTCCTGCGTGCTCTTGCCGGTCAGCAGCGAGTAAATCAGGCCGCCGCCGAAGGAGTCGCCGCCGCCGACACGGTCGATGATGTGCAGGTCATACTTCTTGGAGAAGCAGTATTCACCGGAAGCAACGTCATACAGCATCGCGCTCCAGCCGTTGTCAAATGCGGAGTGGGACTCGCGCAGGGTGATGGCAACCTTCTCAAAGCCGAACTTGTCAGCCAGCTGCTTCGCAACGGACTTGTAGCCTTCGCGGTTGATTTCGCCCGCGTAGATATCGGTGGCCTCGGCCTCGATGCCGAATACGTCCTTTGCATCCTCCTCGTTGGAGATGCAAACGTCCACGTACTGGCACAAATCGGTCATCGCTTCGCGCGCCTGCTCGCGGGTCCACAGCTTGCCGCGGTAGTTCAGGTCGCAGGAGATTTTGACGCCGTGCGCCTTGGCAGCCTGACAAGCCTCGCGGCAGATGTCAACCACGTTCGGGCCGAGCGCCGGGGTGATGCCGGTGAAGTGGAACCAGTCCACGCCTTCGAAAATTTTGTTCCAGTCAAAATCTGCGGTGGTCGCTTCCTGAATTGCGGAGTGCGCACGGTCATAGATGCAGACCGAGCCGCGCTGGGACGCGCCCTTTTCATTGTAGTAGATACCGACACGGTCACCGCCGCGGGTAATCATGCTGGTGTCGACGCCATAGCGGCGCAGAGAGTTGACAGCCGCCTGACCGATTGCATGCGTCGGCAGCTTGGTGACGTAAGCCACGTCCAGACCGTAGTTGGCCAGCGAAACGGCTACATTGGCCTCGCCGCCGCCGAAGGTGAATTCCAGATGGTCAGCCTGTACGAAACGCTCGTAGTTGTACGGCTGGAGACGAACCATCAGCTCGCCGAAAGTAACGATTTTCATGTGATTTCCTCCGTCATCTTGTTGAATTACTGCTTGCCGACCAGATGAATTGCAAAGCCGCAGATTTCATCGGACAGATAGATGGCATTGAGCGTACCGTCCGCCTTATACTTGGCGGTGGCGCCGTTGAAAACAATGCCGCGTGCTTCCAGCTCAGCCTTGGCCGCCGCGACATCCGGCGTACCGATGGCGATGTGGCCGTTTTTGCCCATGTAGGGCTCCTTCATCAGTTCAATATCGCCAGCGAAAAACGAGCTGTTGCCCTCTTTGACTGCAAAACCGAACAATGCCTGAAACAGTTCCGCCGCCTTCTGGGCTTCTTCCTTGTTTGCCGCGTTGATGCCGATGTGCGCGAGCGAATACTTAACCATTGCGCGCCTCTTTCACGATTTCGACCGACTTCTTGCACAGCTCGGTGATTTCGTCCCACTTGCCGTTGTCAATCAGGTCGGCGGTGACCATGTAGGAGCCGCCGCAGGCAGCGATGACCGGATTCTTGATATAGTCCGCCAGATTCTTGAGGTTGATGCCGCCGGTCGGCATAACTTTGAACATCGGGAACGGAGCGCTCATCGCTTTGATTTTCGCGATGCCGCCGGACTGCTCAGCAGGGAAGAACTTGACCACTTCCAGACCGAACTTGTAAGCGGTGTGGTAATCCGTGGGGGTGCTGCAGCCGGGGAAGATTGCGATGCCAACCTTCTGGCAGTAAGCAACGATTTCGGGATCCATGCCGGGGGTAACGATGAACTCCGCACCGGCAGCCATGGCTTCGTCAACCTGCGCGGTGGTCAGGACGGTGCCGGCACCGACGCACATTTCCGGGAAGTTGTCATGCATCAGCTTGATGGCGGTTGCAGCGCCAGCAGCGCGGAAGGTGACCTCGGCAGCCGGGACACCACCGGCAATCAAAGCTTTTGCCAGCGGGATAGCATCACGTTCCGGGTTGTTGAGCTTGATGACAGGTACTACACCGATGGACTGAAACTTTTTCTCGATCTCATTCATTGCGTTCTTCCTCCATGTTTCATATTACGGAATAGCGTTTCATAAATCCGCTTGATGCTTTTATTATAAAACTTTACCGTCAGATTGCAAGACTTTTTCCAAAACAATCTGTGCAAAGTTTCTCTTGTATTTTTGGTGAAAATCCATTAAAATGGAACAAAGTTTTATAATGCGGAACGAAAGGGGCCTCGTTATGGCAGAATCCTCGTCTGTGCAGTCGCTCGACCGTGCGTTTGATTTACTGGAGCTGCTGTGCAAGAGCAGGAATGGAATGACCATCGGCTCGTTGTCGGCTGAAACCGGCCTGCATAAGAGCACGGTGCACCGCCTGCTGTCGAGCATGTGCACACGCGGCTATGTGCAGCGCGACGCGGCGACCAGCATTTATCGTGCGGGTATGCGTCTGTGCGAACTGAGCAGTTATATCATGGAGAATCTGGATGTGGTGGAGCGCGCACGCCTGCCGATGGAGCGTCTCGGGCAGGAAACGGATGAGACGGTGCATCTGGTGATGCAGGAGGAGCGCGACATCGTGTATATTCATAAGGTGGAAAGCAGCCGCGGCGCGATTCGTATGTTTTCGCGCATTGGCATGCGCCGTCCGCTGTACTGTACCGGAGTGGGCAAGGCGATTCTGGCCACCTGGCCGGACAGCGAGGTGCATGTCCTGTGGCAGGAGAGCGATGTCAAGCCGTGGACAGCGCATACCATTGTGTCCGAGGACGCCTTTTTCCACGAGCTGGAGCGGGTGCGGCGTCTGGGCTATGCGCTCGATGATGAGGAAAATGAGCTGGGTGTGCGCTGCATTGCAGCGGCTATCCCGGATTATCGCGGCCGGGCGTCGTATGCGGTTTCGATTTCCGCACCGATTAGCCGCATGTCGGATGAGCGCATCGGCTTGCTGCGCGCTCCGCTGCTGGCGGCGCGCGACGAGATTGCGGCGGCGCTGGGCGGCAGCATGCGCTGCGTTTGAGATGCCGGAAAGGCAACGGCAATCCCTTTGACGGGATGTATAGAATAGGAGTGAATCAATGGCAGTCACATTGGCAGAGATTGCGGCGCTGGCCGGGGTCTCACGCGGCACGGTGGACCGTGCGCTCAATAACCGTGGAAGAGTAGATCCCAAGGTAGCCGCACGGGTGCGGCGCATCGCGGCAGAAAGGGGATACCGGCCCAACCGCGCGGGCAGGATGCTGGCGCTGGCAAAGCATCCCATCAAAATCGGCGTGATCGTGCAGTCGGTGGAGACCATGTTTATGCACATGGTCTATGAGGAAACCAGCCGCGCCTGTGCGCGCCTGAAAAGCGAGGGCGCGGAGGTGATGCTGCGCCCGCTCGAGGGCGTGGATGCGTCGCGCCAGCTTGCCGCAATCGACGAACTGGTTGCGGAAGGCATGAACGGCCTTGCCGTAACGCCGGTGGAGGATGACGCCGTGCGTGCGCGTCTGCGTTCGCTGTCTGAGGAGATGCCGGTTGTCACATTTAATACGGATTTGTCGGAGTCCGGCCGCCTGTGCTATGTCGGCTCGGATAACTATGCTTGCGGCCGCGCCTGTGCGGGGCTGATGAACCTGCTGCTCGCCGGGGGCGGCGAGGTACTGGTGGTGGCGGGGCAGGAAAATAACCTGTCGCACCGGCAGCGGGTAGAGGGCTTTTGCGACGAAGCAGCGTCGCGCTTTCCGGACTTGAAGCTGCTGCCGCCCGAGACCTGCGGGGATGACCAGCAGCTCGCACATGATATTGTATGCCGTGCGGTGCAGGAACATCCCAATTTGCGTGGCGTTTATGTCTCGGTCAACGGGCAAATCGGCGCGTGCGACGCCTTGCGTGAGCTGGGGTTACAGGGAAAGGTGCATTTGATTTGTCATGACCTGTCCGCGGTCAATGCGGAAAATATCCGTGCGGGACTGATTGACTTCCTAATCGACCAAGACGCGCATTTGCAGGGGGTGCGTCCGGTGGAGCTGCTGCTGGATTATCTGCTGGTGGGCGAAAAACCGGAAAACGAGCGCATTCTGGCGCGAATTGATATTCGCAACCGGTATAATGTGTAAGTGGTGCGGTAAAGAGGGGATTGGCTTATGATGGAGTGGGTGCAGCTGCCGCATGGCGTTTTGACTCACTTCGGCACGGCGACGGGGGAGAAAAAGCCCGCGCTGGTGCTTTGTCCGGGCGGCGGCTATGAATTTTGCTCGATTCGGGAGGGTGCGCCGGTCGCGCGTGCCTTTGCGCGGGACGGCATCGAGTCGTTTGTACTGGACTATGACTGCACGGATACACCGCTCGGCACACGGCCGGTGCGCACGTTGTCTGCGGCTGTCGCATGGGTGCGGGAGAATGCTGCGCGCTTCGGGATTGATGAAAACCGCATTGCGGTCGGCGGTTTTTCCGCGGGCGCGCATCTGGCGGGCACATTGGCGGCGGTCTGGAATAAGCCGGAATGGTTTGACGCGGGCACGGACCTTGCAAAGCACCGGCCATATGCGGCAGTGCTGGGGTATCCGGTCGTGACTGCGGGCGCGTATGCCCACCGCGGCAGCTTTGTGCGTCTGGCAGGCGCGTATGCCGCGCGCCAGCAGGCGTTTTCGCTGGAAACGCTGGTGGATGCAGATACGCCGCCGGTGTTCCTGTGGCATACGCTGACCGACGCGACCGTACCGGTCGAAAACACGCTGCTGCTCGAGACCGCGCTGCGAAAGGCGGGCGTGCCGCATGAAGTACATCTGTTTCCGCACGGCGTGCACGGCCTTGCGCTGGCGGATTTTGAAACCTACGACCCGGCGCGCGGCCGCCGTCCGGACCGGCATCTGGCCCGATGGCAAACGCTGTGCGCGGAGTGGATGAAGGAGCTATAACCATGGAAATACAACGCACGCAGCCGGCGGATTTGCCGGTGCTGCTTGGGATTTTTGCGGGTGCGCGTCGATTTATGGCGGAAAACGGCAACCCGAACCAGTGGGGCGACCATACCCCCACGCGCGAAATGCTGGAGGAGGACATCGCGGCGGGGCGCAGCTATGTCTGCCTGGATGCCGGCCGCATCGCCGCCACCTTTTGCTTTTCCACGGCGGGCGAGCCGACCTATCGCGTGATTCGTGAAGGGGCTTGGCTGGACGACGCGCCCTATGGCGTGGTGCACCGCATTGCAGCAGCCGAGCAGGGACACGGCGCGGCGGCGTACTGTCTGGAGTGGTGCTTGGAGCAGTGCGGCAATATCCGCATCGACACGCACCGCGACAATAAACCGATGCAGCGGCTGCTGCATCGGCTGGGTTACACCTACTGTGGATTGATTGATTTGGAAAACGGTCGCGGAGAGCGGCTTGCCTTTCAGAAACGGCAGGTCGGATAAGTTTCCATAGCGCCCGGATGCAATTGAAAACAGCCCAGGTTTGTACGAATGGTACAAACCTGGGCTGTTGGTTTTCTTGCAGTATAGGGGATACAGGCAGCTTTATCCGAAAAACATCGAGCCGACCGAAACAAGCAGCGCGGTCAGCAGACCGGCTACGCCGATGGCAAGGCCGCTCATGGCGCCTTCGGTTTCGCCCAGTTCGATTGCACGCGAGGTGCCGACCGCATGGGCGGCGGTGCCGATGGACAGGCCCATCTGCACAGGGTTGCGCACGCCGATGCACTTGAGGAAGGTCGGCAGCAGGATGGCGCCGACGATGCCGGTGAACACCACGGCAATGGCGGTGACCGGCGCCAGACCGCCCAGCATTTCGGAAAGGGCCACGCCAATCGGTGTGGTGACCGATTTGGGGACCAGCGAGCGGGTGGTCGCGTCGGACAGGCCGAACAGCCGGCAAAACAGCAGCACGCTCAGGATAGAGGTCAACGAACCGACCAGCGCGCCTGCGATAATCGGCACCAGATTCTTTTTCAGCACATCCAGCTTGCGGTAAATCGGCACGGCGAGCGCCACAGTCGCCGGGGTCAGGAAAAAGGAGATGAGCTGACCGGCGCTTTCGTAGGTTTGGTAAGTGGTGCCGGTCACAACCAGCAGTACGCCCACCAGCAGGGCGGCAATCAGCAGCGGATTGCAGAGCGGCGAGCCGGTCCGGCGCTGGATGTTAACGCCCAGCGCATAGCAGCCGATGGACAACGCCATCCAGAAAGCGGAAGAGGAAAGCAGGTCAGTCATGGTCGAACGCCTCCTCGCTTTCGCGGTTCTGCAAACGGAATACAATGTGCACGGTGAATGCGGTCGCCGCGGCGGTGCACAGCGTGGTCAGCACGCATACCGCAAGCATCGCCAGAATCTCGCTTTTTATCTGCGCGAAGATTTCCAGCACGCCCAAACAGGCGGGCAGAAAGAAAAAGGCCATGTTTTGCAGCAGGAAATCCGCCGTATGCTCGACATGTTGCAGCCGAATCGGGCCGAAAATCAGCAGCAGAAGCAGCAGCGTCAGGCCGAGCACATTGCCGGGCAGCACGCCGTGCAGCAGGATGGAAAGCGCGTCGCCTGCGACGCAGCAGGCGAGCAGTACGCCCAGTTGCTTAATGTAGTTCAAGGGGTTTCGTCTTCTTTCTCGGTTTCGTAGTCTGCGGTCATGGCGCTCAACAGGGTCTGGTAGATTGCTTCCGCGTTGTTTTTGAAGGTGCGCTCCAGCATCGCGGCCTGTCCGCGGTTGACCACAGCCATCTCGATGGCGAATACTTGCTCCATCTCCATGCGGACAGTCAAATCGTTGGCGGCGCGCTCGGCCACAGACGTGTGGATTGCGGCATTCCGCCGGATTTGGCGCACGACCCGCAGCGCCGAGCGCTGCGCAGCCTCGCGCACCGGATAGGGCAGCTGCTTTTCAAACACGCGGATGGCCTCGCGGCCTTTGTCCGTGATGCGGTAGGCAGGCTCGCCGTCGCCGGGGACTTCCTCAATGTGGCCGGTGGGCACCATTTCATAGAAGGCCTCGCTCAGCTCAAAATAGCCGAAGCCTTCGTCGCACCAGGTCGTCAGGTCCACGACCGTGCTGAAGCTGACCGGAAAGGGCAGCAAATCCATAGCGAACAGGATGAGGAATTTGATATCTTCCTTGGAATGGATAAAACCGTGACGAACCATGTGCGCAAGCCTCCCTTGTTGACAAAATCGCTTAAAGTAGTATACCCCAAAAAGCGGGAAAAAGCAATCGGCTGAGCGGACAAGGATACATGCGCTGCATCGGTTGGTGTTTGTTTGTTTTTGACGGAAAAGCGCACAAAGAACAGGCGAACGCATGTACGTTTTTTGGCGTTCCAAACGGCAAAAATCGGTTGAACAACCGGGGCGCGCGCGGTATAATGAAAGGACGGAAACTATCGCAACGGGAGAGAAATACTATGCCGGAAGTTGTTTTGCGCGCCGCAAACGAAAGCGACGCTGCCGATATGCTGGCGCTGTACGCGCCGTATGTGATTCAAACCACGGTGTCCAGCGAGTACGCACCGCCGTCGCTGGATGAATTCCTCGGACGCATGCGCACCTATGGCGAGCGTCTGCCGTGGCTGGTCTGCACGGTGGACGGGGAAGTGGTCGGCTACGGCTACGCTTCGCCCCACCGCACTCGCGCAGCATATCAGTGGTCGGTCGAGACATCCATCTATGTCGCGCAGGAGTGGCACCGGCACGGGATTGCGGGCGCGATTTACGCGGCGCTGTTTGAGCTGCTTGCGATGCAGGGATACTATAACATCTATGTCGGCATCACCTCGCCCAATGAGCGGTCGATGAAGTTCCATAAGGCGATGGGATTTATCATTTCGGGCGCGTATCAGGAAAGCATGTATAAGTTTGGGCAGTGGCGGGATGTGCTGTGGATGGGCAAGAGCCTGCGTCCGCATGAGGGCGAGCCGCAGCCGACCGTCCCGTTTCCCGAAATCAAGGACAGTCCGCTGGTCGCCCGCGCGCTGCGGCAGGCCGAGCAACGCATTCATCTATAAAACGCAAAGGAGGCCGGGCGCATGGCGGACAAGCTGCATCAAAACCATCGGGAGCGCGTGCTGGAAAAGTTCCGCCGCTTCGGGCTGGATGTGTTCAGCGACCACGAGGTGCTCGAGCTTTTGCTGTTTTTCGCCATCCCGCGCGTGGACACCAACCCGACCGCGCATCGGCTGCTGGAGCGTTTCGGCTCGCTGCACGCGGTTTTGGAAGCGCCGGTCGAGCAGCTTTGCGAGGTGCAGGGTATCGGGCCGCGCTCAGCCGACCTGCTCAAGCTGTCGTTTGCAATGTGCGCACGGTATCAGCAGGACGTGGCCAAGAGCGAGCGGCACAGCGATAAGCTGAACAGCTATGAAAAAATCGGGGAATACTTTATGCCGCAGTTTGCGGGCGAACAGGACGAGGTGCTGCTTGCCGCCTATCTGGACGGGGTGGGCCGCGTTATCAAGTGCGAGGAGATTGCCCGCGGCGGGCATGCGCATGTGCCGGTGGACGCATATAAAATCGCAAGCGGCGCGCTGATTTGCCATGCGGCAGGTGTGGCGGTGGCGCACAACCACCCGAACGGAACGGCGACTCCATCCGAGGCGGATATGCTTGCCACACGGCGGCTCGAGCAGACGCTGTCGGGACTGGGATTGCAATTGGTTGACCACTGCGTTATTGCGCGCGGCAAATACACATCCATTTGCAGGCTGCGTGCCGGTCAGATGGGACAGAGGAGGTAGGATATGCCGGATTTTCACATTGTAAGCCCCTACAAAATGGCGGGCGACCAGCCGGAGGCGGTCGCAAAGCTGGTGGAGGGCATCCATAATGGCCTGACCGAACAGACCCTGATGGGTGTGACCGGTTCGGGCAAGACCTTCACCATGGCGAACATCATCGAGCAGACCCAGCGGCCGACGCTGGTGCTCGCGCATAACAAAACGCTTGCCGCGCAGCTGTGCACCGAGCTGCGGGAGTTTTTCCCGGATAACGCGGTCGAGTATTTTGTTTCCTATTATGACTATTATCAGCCCGAGGCCTATATCGCCTCGACCGATACCTATATCGAAAAGGATTCGGCCATCAACGACGAAATCGACCGGCTGCGCCACTCCGCGACCTCGGCGCTTTCCGAACGGCGGGATGTTATCATCGTCTCGTCCGTGTCGTGCATCTATTCGCTGGGCGACCCGATAGATTATAAGAAAATGGTCATTTCGCTGCGCCCCGGTATGGAAATCAGCCGTGAGACGCTCATTCACCGGCTTATCGACATTCAATATGAGCGCAACGACATAGCGTTCGAGCGCAACCGCTTCCGCGTGCGCGGCGATACGGTCGAGATTTGGCCGGTATATTCGGACGAGGACGTGGTGCGCATCGAGTTTTTCGGGGACGAGGTCGACCGCATCAGCCGCATCAACCCGCTGACCGGTGTGGTGCTGGGTGAGCTGGGCCACACGGCAATCTTCCCGGCGAGCCATTATGTCACCCCCAAGGATAAATTACAGGCCGCTATTCAGGATTTGGAGGAGGAACTGGAGCAGCGCATCCGCTATTTCGAGGAAAACGGCAAGCTGATTGAGGCGCAGCGCATTGGCCAGCGCACGCGGTACGATATCGAGATGTTGCAGGAAATCGGCTTTTGCAGTGGAATCGAGAACTATTCGCGCGTGCTGTCGCGCAGAGAGCCGGGAAGTGCGCCGTTTACGCTCATTGACTATTTCCCCGAGGATTTCCTGCTGATTGTGGACGAGAGCCACGTGACCTTGCCGCAGGTGCGCGCGATGTACCACGGCGACCGCGCCCGCAAGGAAAGTCTGGTCGAAAACGGCTTCCGCCTGCCGTCGGCTTATGACAACCGCCCGCTCAACTTCGATGAGTTCAACGAGCGTTTGAATCAAATCGTTTACGTCTCCGCCACGCCCGGCGAGTATGAGCTGTCGCGTTCGGGGCAGGTGGTGGAACAGGTCATCCGCCCGACCGGTCTGCTCGACCCTGAGGTGGTCGTGCGCCCGGTCGAGGGACAGATTGACGACCTGATTGGCGAAATCAACGCGCGTACTGCCAAGGGGGAGCGTGTGTTGGTCACGACGCTGACCAAAAAGATGGCCGAGGATTTGACCGGCTATCTGGAAACGGCGGGCATCAAGGTGCGCTACATGCACCACGACGTCAAGACCATCGAGCGGCAGGAGCTGGTGCGCGATTTGCGGCTGGGCGTGTTCGATGTGCTGGTCGGCATCAACCTGCTGCGCGAGGGCTTGGATATCCCCGAAGTGTCGCTTGTCGCCATCCTCGACGCGGACAAGGAGGGCTTTTTGCGCTCCGAGACCTCGCTTATCCAGACCATTGGCCGAGCCGCGCGTAACGAGCACGGTATGGTCGTGCTGTATGCGGACAGCATCACGCCTTCGATGCGCCGCGCGATGGACGAGACCGAGCGCCGTCGCGCCTTGCAGGATGCGTTTAACAAGAAACACGGTATTACGCCCAAATCGGTCAAAAAGAAGGTGCAGGACGTCATCGAAATCACGTCCAACGTGCCGACAAGCAGCAAGAAGAAGCTGCGCACCAAGGGCGAAAAGCAGCAGGAGATTGCCCGCCTGACCCGCCAAATGAAGGAAGCGGCCAAGATGCTGGAATTCGAGATTGCCGCGCAGCTGCGTGACCAGATTCGGGCGCTGGAGGAAGGAAAATGAGGATTTTCACACTCATGGAGGATACCGCGTGCGCGCCGGACTTTGCCTGCGAGCACGGGTTGAGCTTTGTTATCGAAACGGGCGGCCGCAAGCTGCTGTTTGATATGGGGCAGACGGATTTATTTTTGAAAAACGCTGCTGCGCTCGGCATCGACCTGTCCGCGGTGGATACGGCCTTTGTCTCGCACGGGCATTACGACCACGGCGGCGGGCTGGCGGCGTTTCTGGAAAGCAATGACCATGCGCCGGTCTATGTGCACGAAAAGGCGTTCGAGCCGCACTTTTCTCACAAGCCGGAGGGCATCAAAGAGATTGGTCTGAGCGCTGCGCTTGCAGAAAATCCGCGTCAGCGGCGCGTCAGCGGCGTGACGCAGATAGATGAAGTGCTGACGCTGTTTTCCGATATCACAGGCGCGGACTGTGTCCCCGCGGGCAACCGCACGCTGTACGAGCGGGAAAACGGCCAGTACGTCCCTGACCGCTTTGCGCATGAGCAAAGCCTGCTCGTGCGGGAAGGGGAAAAAACGGTGCTGTTTACCGGCTGCGCGCACAAGGGCGTTATCAATATCTGCGCGCGGGCAAAAGAACTGCTCGGCCGCGACCCGGATGCCGTCATCGGCGGGATGCATCTGTTCAGCCCGTCGACCGGCAAAAGCGAGCCGGATGAGAATATCCGCGCGGTCGCGCAGCGTCTTGCGGAGACGGACAGCCGCTATTTCACCTGCCATTGCACCGGCCCGCACGCCTATGACGTGCTGCGCCAAACGCTGGGGGAGCGCATCGCGTTCCTGTCCGCGGGCAGTATGATAGAAATCTAAACGCGGCATGCTATGCAGGATAGAGAAACCCGAAACAAAAGTGAGGATGAAGCAGAAAAAACTATGCACGAATATATTCATGTCAAGGGTGCGCGTGAGCACAACCTGAAAAACATCGATATCAAAATCCCGCGCGATAAGCTGGTCGTGCTCACCGGCCTGTCCGGTTCGGGCAAGTCGTCGCTGGCATTTGACACCATCTACGCCGAGGGGCAGCGCCGCTACGTTGAGTCGTTGTCGAGCTACGCGCGGCAGTTTCTGGGACAGATGGACAAGCCGGATGTGGACTACATCGACGGCCTGTCGCCCGCCATTTCGATTGACCAGAAAACCACCTCGCAAAACCCGCGCTCGACGGTCGGCACGGTCACGGAGATTTACGATTATATGCGTCTGCTCTGGGCGCGCATCGGCACGCCGCACTGTCCCAAGTGCGGCAAGGAAATCCATCAGCAGACCATCGACCAGATTATCGACCGGCTGATGGCGCTGGAAGAACGCACGCGCGTGCAGATTCTCGCGCCCGTCGTCCGCGGCAAAAAGGGCGAGCACGTCAAGGTGTTTGAGGACGCCAGACGGCAGGGCTATGTGCGCGTGCGGGTGGACGGCGAAAACCGCGACCTGTCCGAGGAATTGAAGCTGCAAAAGACAAAAAAGCACAACATTGAGATTGTGGTCGACCGCATCGCCATCCGCGCGGATGTGCGCAGCCGCCTGACCGACTCGGTTGAGACTGCGGCGGCGCTGTCAGGCGGTCTGGTGATTGCGGACGTAATCGGCGGCGAGCCGATTCTGTTTTCGCAGAACTATGCCTGCGAGGATTGCGGCATTTCCATCGAGGAACTCACCCCGCGCATGTTCTCCTTCAACAACCCCTATGGCGCGTGCCCGGTGTGCACGGGACTGGGCATGCAGATGCGCGTCGACCCTGACCGTATCCTTCCCAACCGCAAGCTGTCCATTCGGCAGGGCGCTATCCGCGCCACAGGCTGGGGCAGCGCAGAGCCGGGCACCATTGCGGGGATGTACTTTACCGCGCTGGGGAAAAAGCACGGCTTTACGCTCGATACGCCAATCGAGGAGATGAGCGATGCGGCGGTGCATGAGCTGCTGTACGGCACGGGCGATGAACCGCTGGAGCTTTCGGTCAGCCGCGTGTCGGGCGGTGTGATGCGCCAGCCGTTTGAGGGCATCGTGTGCAACCTGGAGCGCCGCTATAAGGAGACGTCGAGCGATTACGCCCGCAGCGAAATCGAGGAGTGCATGAGCGAAATCCCCTGTCCGGCGTGCCACGGCCGCCGTCTGCGTCCCGAAGTGCTCGCGGTGACGGTTGGCGGGCTGAATATCGCGGAGTTTTCCGAAAAGTCGGTCGTCAAGGCGATGGAGTTTTTGCATACGCTTCAGCTCACCGAGATGCAGCACAAAATCGGTGACCGCGTCATCAAGGAAATCATGGACCGGCTGGGCTTTTTGCAGTCGGTCGGTCTGGAATACCTGACGCTCTCGCGTTCGTCCGGCACGCTGTCGGGCGGCGAGAGCCAGCGCATCC
The DNA here is from genome assembly GCF_944384695.1 of uncultured Agathobaculum sp. Classification (GTDB taxonomy): domain Bacteria; phylum Bacillota; class Clostridia; order Oscillospirales; family Butyricicoccaceae; genus Agathobaculum. The sequence goes on from NZ_CALWUQ010000009.1 coordinate 13,427, forward strand.
GGCTTGCTACCCAAATCGGCTCGTCGCTGATGGGCGTGCTATATATCCTCGATGAGCCGTCCATCGGACTGCACCAGCGCGACAATGACAAGCTGCTTGCGACCTTGAAACGCCTGCGCGACCTCGGCAACACGCTGATTGTGGTCGAGCATGACGAGGATACCATGCTCGCGGCCGACCACATTGTGGATATCGGTCCGGGCGCGGGACGTAACGGCGGTGAGGTCGTGTTTGAAGGCAAGGTGGACGACTTGCTGAAAAGCGAAACCTCCATCACCGGACAGTATCTGTCCGGCCGCAAGTGCATCCCGGTGCCCGCGGCGCGCCGCAAGGGCAACGGCAAAAAGCTGACGGTCAAGGGCTGCGCGGTCAATAACTTAAAGCACACGGACTTTACCATTCCGCTGGGCACGTTCACCTGCGTCACCGGCGTGTCCGGTTCGGGAAAATCCTCGTTTGTCAACGAGATTCTGTATAAAAAGCTCGCCGCGGAGCTGAACGGCGCCAAGACGCGCGCGGGCGCACACGATAAATTTATCGGCCTTTCGCATCTTGATAAGGTCATCGACATCAACCAGTCGCCCATCGGGCGCACACCGCGCTCCAACCCCGCCACCTACACGGGCGTGTTCAACGACATCCGCGATTTGTTCGCTAAAACGGCGGATGCCAAGGCGCGCGGCTATGGTCCGAGCCGGTTTTCCTTTAACGTCAAGGGCGGACGGTGCGAGGCTTGCGCGGGCGACGGTTTGCTCAAAATCGAGATGCACTTTTTGCCGGATGTGTACGTGCCCTGCGAGGTGTGCAAGGGCAAGCGGTACAACAAGGAAACGCTCGAAGTGCGCTACAAGGGCAAGAACATCTATGAAGTGCTCGACATGACGGTGGACGAAGCGTGCGAGTTTTTCGCAAATGTGCCCAAAATCGCGCGGCGGCTGGAAACCATGCGCGAGGTTGGACTGGGGTACGTCAAGCTCGGCCAGTCGTCTACCACGCTGTCGGGCGGCGAAGCGCAGCGTGCCAAGCTCGCCACCGAGCTTTCCAAGCGCTCGACCGGCAAGACGATTTATATTTTGGACGAGCCGACCACCGGCCTGCATGTCGCGGATGTGCATAAGCTGGTCGATGTGCTGCAAAAGCTGGTCGACGCAGGCAATACTGTGGTCGTCATCGAGCATAATCTGGATGTTATCAAAACGGCGGATTATATCCTCGACCTCGGCCCTGAGGGCGGCGACGGCGGCGGCCGGCTGGTCGTGGCCGGCACACCGGAGGAGGTCGCGGCCTGCCCGGATTCCTACACCGGACAGTACCTCGGACGGGTGCTTGCAAAGCAGAATGCAGAGAAAACGGAAGAATAAAGCAGCTTTTTGCGTGAAAAAAGCGGGCATTTCCTTGCGAAATGCCCGCTTTTGACAATTTGCATAAAAATGTTGAGCTTTGTGGCGCGTTTTGGTATAATAATGGTAATATAAAATAAATGAGGGAGTCATATGAAAACAAAGCGATGGGTGATCGCCGACCCCGCTGAGGCGCGCGTGCGCGCCCTGTCGGAGGAGGGCGGGTATGCCCCGCTGACCGCGGCCGTCCTTGTGGCGCGCGGGATTGATACGCCGCAGGCCGCAGCGGCGTATCTGAGCTGTGATACATCCGGCCTGCACGATCCGTTTCTGCTGACAGATATGGATAAGGCCGTCGCGGTGATCCGCGGCGCAATCGAGCGCGGCGAGCATATTGTGGTATACGGAGATTATGATGTGGATGGCGTGACCGCCACCTGCACGCTGGTGGATTATTTGCGCAGCCGCGGCGCAACATGTGAATATTACATCCCCAACCGCTTGCGCGAGGGCTATGGACTGTCCCGCGCGGCGATGGAGGCGCTGTATGAGAAGGGCACGCGCCTGCTTATCACGGTCGATTCCGGCATCACCGCCGACGAAGAAATCGCGGTCGCGCGCGAGCTGGGCATGCAGGTGGTCATCACCGACCACCATGAGTGCCACGACGCGCTGCCCGCGGCGGATGCGGTGGTCGATTACAAACGGTCGGACTGCACCTATCCGTTTGACAGCCTTGCCGGCGTGGGCGTGGCGTTCAAGCTGATTTGCGCGATGGAGGGCAATGCGGAAGCCGTGCTCGAGCGGTATGCCGATTTGGTTGCGCTGGGTACGGTCGCGGACGTCATGCCGATTACGGGTGAAAACCGCATCATCGTGGCGGCAGGGCTGAAAAAAATGGCCGAGACCGGCAATGTCGGTCTGGAAATGCTGCTGCGCGAGGCGGGGATGAAGCATAAGCGCCTGACCTCCTCGACCATCAGCTTTGTGCTGGCCCCGCGCATCAACGCGGCGGGCCGTATGGGACGCGCGGAGCTTGCCGCCGAGTTGTTCCTGACGCACGACCCGGTGCGCGCGCAGTCGCTTGCCGCGCAGCTTTGCGAGCAAAACAAGCTGCGGCAGAATGAGGAAAACCAGATTTTAACGCAGGCGCTCGCCCGTCTGCGCAAGGAATACAATCCCCTTGAGGATAAAATCATCGTGCTGGCGGAAAAAGGCTGGCATCACGGCGTGATTGGCATTGTCTGCTCGCGCCTGTGCGACCGGTACGGCTGCCCGGTCGTGCTCATTTCGCTCGATGAGGACGGCACGGGCAAAGGCTCGGGCCGCTCGGTGGGCGGGTTCAACCTGTTTGATGCGCTGACCTCGTGCGAGGATTTGCTGGAGCGCTACGGCGGGCATGCGCTGGCCGCAGGCCTGACCGTGGACGCGGACAAGGTGGATACGCTGCGCGAGCGGCTGCGCGCCTATGCCGAGACGCACGTCACCATGGCGGAGCTGGTGCCGCAGCTGCACATCGACTGCATGGTGCGCCCCGAATGGCTGACCGAGGAGAATATCGAGGCGCTGAGCGTCCTTGAGCCGTACGGCATGCACAACCCGGAGCCGGTGTTCTGCATGAAGGACATGGTGGCCGAGGATATCACGCCCATTTCGTCCGACCGGCATGTGCGCATGACGCTGGTCAAGGACGGCGTGCGCTTTTCCGCCATCTGGTTCGGCACAGGCGCGGGCGGACTCGGCTTTGTGGAGGGCAACCGCGTCGATGCCGCCTTTCATCTGGAAATCAATGAGTTTCGCGGCCGCCGCACGGTGCAGCTGACGCTGTGCGATGCGCAGCTGAGCGATTGTGAGCATCTGGCCGACCAGAAGCTGCTCAATGTGTATAATACCTACATGGCCGACGGGCCGCTGACCGCGCGTGAGGCACGCCTGCTGCTGCCCGACCGCAAGGATTTGGTGGCGGTGTGGCGGCATATCGTGTGCCGCGCGGAGGATGGCCGCCTGTCCGTGCCGGACGGTGCGCTGTCGCGCCGCGTGGCGTGGGAGAGCCGCCGCGATATCAACATCGGCAAGTTATTCGTCTGTCTGGACGTGTTTTCTGAGTCCGGGCTGATTAGTTATCATTTCAAGGAAGGGATGCTCAACATCCTGCTCAAGCCTTACGAGGGTAAGGCGGATATATCCGGTTCGGTCGTTCTGGCCACGCTGCAAAGCATGGCGGGTTAACGGAATGGGGGAACGAAGTATGCAAAACAAACTGGATTTTTTAATCGAGCGCGTGCAAAAGCAAAATCCGCAGGCCAACATCCGCAAAATCCGTGCGGCTTATGAGTGCGCGGCTGCCGCGCATGAGGGACAAAAGCGCAAAAACGGCGAGCCGTATATCATCCATCCGGTTTCAGTCGCGGAAATCGTGGTCGAAATGGGATTGGATACCGACTCGATTTGCGCGGCGCTGCTGCATGACTGCATTGAGGACACCAACTTCGGTTACAAGGAAATCGAGAACAAATTCGGCACGCCGGTCGCGGAGCTGGTGGATGGCGTCACCCGTCTGGGCATGCTGCGCTATTCCAAGGAGCAGGAGCAGTTCGAGGACCTGCGCAAGATGTTCCTTGCCATGGCGAAGGATATCCGCGTCATCCTCATCAAGCTGGCCGACCGCCTGCACAATGCGCGCACCTTCCAGTACTTGCCCGAGCGCAAGCAGCGCGATAAGGCGCTCGAGACCATGGAAATCTATGCGCCGATTGCCCATCGACTGGGCATGAGCCGCATCAAGTGGGAGCTGGAGGACCTGTCGCTCAAAATCCTCGACCCCATCGGCTACAATGAGATTGTCGAGGGCCTGAAAAAGCAGAGCGAACAGCACGAGGAGTTCCTCAAGGGCATTCAGGAGCGCATCAGCGCCAAGCTGGCGGAGGCGCATATCAAAAACACGATTTCGGCGCGCGTCAAGCATATCTATTCGATTTACCGCAAGATGTACGCCCAGCATAAGACGATTGATGAGATTTACGACATCTGCGCGGTGCGCGTAATCGTCGATACGGTGGCGGACTGCTACAACGTACTCGGCTATGTGCACGACCTTTATAAGCCGATTCCGGGACGTTTCAAGGACTATATCTCCACCCCCAAGCCCAATGGCTACCAGTCGCTGCACACGACGGTCATCGGACGCGCGGGTGTGCCGTTTGAAATCCAGATTCGCACCACCGAGATGCACAAAATGGCGGAATACGGCGTGGCGGCGCACTGGAAATACAAGCAGGGCCTGACCAAAAAGGGCAATGAGGAAACCTTTGCGTGGATTCGTCAGCTGCTCGAAGCGCAGCAGGACACTGAGGCCGAGGATTTCATCAAAAACATCAAGGTCGATTTGTTTGCCGACGAGGTGTTCGTCTTTACGCCCAAGGGAGACGTGGTCAACATGCCCGCGGGCGCGACCCCGATTGACCTTGCCTACGCCATCCACTCGGCGGTCGGCAACCGCATGACCGGCTGCAAAATCAATGGCCGTATCGCGCCGATTGACAGCCAGCTGAAAAACGGTGATATCGTTGAGATTTTGACCTCCAAGGAAGCGCATGGACCGAGCCGCGACTGGGTCAAAATCGTCAAGACCACCGAGGCGCGCAACAAGATTAAACAATGGTTCAAGAAGGAGTGCCGCGAGGAGAATATCGTCAACGGCCGCGAGGACCTTGACCGTGAGCTGCGCGCGAACCTGTTGTACAACGGCTTTTATGAGAATGAGGAAGTGCGCAAGAACACGCTCAACAAGTTCTCCTTCAATACGCTCGATGAGCTGTACGCCGCCATCGGTTACGGCGGTATCACGCTGACCAAGGTCATCAACAAGGTCAAGGATGACATTGGTAAGCTGCGCCGCCAGCGCGAGCTGGCCGAGCGCGCGGCCCAGCCGCAGCCCGAGCAGCAGCCCAAGCGTGTCACCCGCTCCACCACCGGCGTAGTCGTCGAGGGAATCGACAACTGTCTGGTCAAGTTTGCGCGTTGCTGCACGCCGATTCCGGGCGATGAGATTGTCGGTTTCGTTACACGCGGCTATGGTGTGTCCATCCATCGGCGCGACTGCGTCAACGTTCATATACAGGAGGACCCGGACCGCTGGGTGCGCGCTTGGTGGGATGAGGATTTGGCTATCTCCGACCGTTCCAACCGCTTCTCCACCGGTTTGCAGATTTCCACGCGCAGCCGCATCGGCGTGCTGAGCGATGTGACCGCAGTGCTGGCTGCCTGCAAAATCAATGTGCACGAGATTTCGGCGCGCGACCTCAACGACGGCTATGGCATCATCAACGCGATGGTAGACGTTGCGGGGGTGCACCAGCTTGACAACCTCATCAGCCGTTTGCGCTCGATTAAGGGCGTGGTGGACGTGACACGCACGGTGGACACCAACTGATGCGGCCGGACAGATACAACAAACAAGTAAGGAACAACCATGCAGAGGAAATATTTCTTTTTTGATATCGACGGCACACTGAGCGTCGGGCAGACTATGGTCATGCCGGAGAGCGCGGTGCGCTGTCTGGAACAGCTGCGCGCCAACGGGCATTTCACAGCGCTCGCCACCGGCCGTTTGCAGGCATCGGCGGCGGGGTTTGCCGCGCAGCACGGTTTCACCGATTTCGTCGCGGACGGCGGGTACAGTTTGACCGTCGGCGGCAAGATTGTGGAGATGAAAAGCCTGCCGGTCGCAGACTGCATCGCGCTGATTGACCGGCTGGAAGCAGCGGGCATCCCGTGGGCGGTCACGCCGGTCAATGAGCGCATCTGTGTGACCACTGACAAACGCTATCTGGACGCTGCGCCGCCCGAATACTTCCCGACGCGGTACGACCCGGCGTTTGATTACCGCACCTTGCAGGTGCTGTATAAGGTCAACATTGTATGCACGGCGGAACAGGAGGGCAACATGGATTTTGGCACGCTGCCGACCGTGCGGTACAATCGTGATATCCTGCTCGTCGAGCCAACCGAAAAGCAAAACGGCATCCGCCGTATGGTGGAGCGGCTCGGTATTCCGAATGAGGACGTGGTCATCTTCGGGGACGGCACGAACGACGTTTGCATGTTTGGGCAGGGCTGGTTCTCGGTCGCCATGGGCAATGCACGCGACGCGCTCAAGCACATGGCGGATTATGTCACCGACCTGGTCGACCGGGACGGCCTATGGAATGCCTGCCGTCATTTCGGTTGGATTTAAGGAGAGACGCACATGCTGTTTGATACCCATGCGCATTATGATGACGAACGCTTTGACGAGGACCGAGACGCGCTTTTATCCTCCATGCCGGAGCACAATGTCGGATTGATTCTCAATCCGGGCTGCGATGTGGAGACTTCGCGCAAGGCGGTAAGCTATGCGCAAAAATACCCGTTTGTATATGCCGCCGTCGGCATTCATCCGGAAAATATCAACGAAAATTGGAATAATGACCTCGCGGTCATCAAAGAACTGGCCCAGACCGAGCCGCGCGTGCGCGCCATTGGGGAGATTGGGCTGGACTACTATTGGGAAAAGGACGAGCGCGCCCGCGCGCGGCAGCAGGTCGTGTTCGCGCATCAGATGGAGCTGGCGCGTGAGCTGGACAAGCCGGTGATTGTGCATGACCGAGACGCGCATGCGGATTGTCTGGAAATTGCGCGGCGGTACGCCGGGACGCAGGGGGTATTCCACTGCTTTGCAGGCAGCGTCGAGATGGCGCGCGAACTGCTCAAGCTCGGCTATTATCTTTCGTTTACCGGCGTGATTACCTTCAAGAATGCGCGCCGCGCCATTGAGGTCATCCGTGAAGTGCCGCTTGAACGGCTGATGGTGGAAACCGATTCGCCCTATATGGCGCCCGAGCCGTATCGCGGCCGGCGCAATTCGTCGCTGTATGTCTATCGTATGGCTGAGACGATTGCGCAAATCAAAGGCGTGGATGTCGGTGAAGTGGAGCGCGTCACCACCGAAAACGGCAAGCGCCTGTTTGACATCCATTGAGCCGGTTTACAGGGAATACAAAAAAGCCCGCCATTGGCGGGCTTTTCACTTGGAGCGGATGATGGGAGTCGAACCTGTGCAGGGGGCGCAGAGTATCAGGCGTTTTCGGTATCTGTGTTGCATTTCGTGTTGCATAATGCTTCAAAATAGCGGTCAATTTGGTCATCAACGGCCTTGCGTTTGTCCGAAAAGGTATGCTGATAGACGGTTTGCAGCACGGCATTCGTTGACCAGCCGCCGCGCTCCATGGCGTACTTCTCCGGCACGCCCAGCTGCAACATGACCGAGGCGTTTAGATGCCGCAAGTCGTGAAAGCGCATGTGCGGCAGCCCGGCCTCAGCAATTGCTGCGACAAAGCGGTTATAGATCACCGCGCCGCTTTCCTTGATGATTGGTTCGTTCGGTTTGCCCTTGCCGATCAGCTGCCGCAGATAGGGCGGCAGGCGCAGCCGTCGCGTGCTGGTGAAAGTCTTGGTCTGCTCGCGCACTTCCTCATGATCGCCGACATGCAGCACCGTGCGCCGAATCGTCAGAATGTCGCCGCTGATGTCGCCATAGCGCAGGCCGCGCACCTCGCTCATACGCAGCGATAGCCAGAGTGCCAGCAGGGCGGGCAGCTCGACCGACGTGCCCTGCACGGCATGGATCACCTGCTCGGGTGTAGGCAGGGTACGCAGCCGCCGCTTTTTGGCGGGCAGCGTGACGCGCAGTCGAAGGTCGGGCGCAAACATGGCGCACGCGGCTGAAATCAGGCCGTAGGCGTTGGCGACAGTTTTCGGCGAGCATTCTACCGCCTCGCGGTTAATTGCGCTTTGTACGGCCGCTGAGTCCAGCGCAGCGAGAGACAGCTTTTGCAGCGCCCCAAACCGATGCTTGGCAATCGACCGATAGGCCTGTACGGTCGTGGGGGAAAGCACATGTTCCTTGGAGTCGATGTACTGCTCGATGGCCTGCGCAAGCGTCAGCTCCGCAGCAGTGCCGCCTTTGCGTTTACGGGTGAGGTATTCGCTGGCCAGAAACTCCGCAGTGCGTTTGTCCGGATCAGTAAAGGATTTGTATTGCCGCTTGCCGGAGGCATCTTTGCCGGTATAGACCAGTACGCGGTAGTTGCCTGATGGTAATTTCTTTGCTGTTGCCATTGCGAAAACCTCCAAAAAGGAACATTTGTTCGGTTTGAGTGGGTGAAAAAATGCAGACCACAACAAAACAGTGTTCGGTTGTGGTCTGCGGGGTTATTTTAGCGCTCAGCTTCATCGGGGATATATTCCATAATATCTCCAGGCTGACAATTTAGAAGCTTACAGAGACGCTCTATGATTTCGGTAGTAACATATTGATTTTTGATTAGACGATCAACCGAATTTGCGTGAATGCCATTAAGCCGCAACCAATGCTTGTTGACACCTTGTTGCTCCATCAAGGAGAAAAGCTTTTTGTATGTAATTGGCATGAGCAAGTCTCCTTTATATCTGAAAATGTGTTAGTTGTCCTCATCATCAGGAATATATTCCATTATGTCTCCGGGTTGACATTGGAAAAGTGCACATAACCTGTTGATGGTCTCGGTGTCAACACGCTGAGTTTTTGATAATTTATCGGATAATACTTTATCAAGTATATTCGGATTAAAACCCATTTTGCGCAAATCGTATTTTTTTAGTCCTAATCGCTCCATTTGCTGGGCAACTTTTTTCATAGTAATTGCCATGAAGAAGTACCTCTATAATTATAGCATAAAAGTGTACGAACAATAGTACAAAATATCAACAAAATAATGTACTCAAGTTCGTACAATATCACGATTTACAATATTGTACTAACTCTGATACAATACACATGGTGATAGCAAGTCACTGTGTGTTCCTTAATAACTCAACAGCAAGGGTGCGCTCCTATGAAGCCAGCGCCGGGTAGTTGCAGACCGTTAGGTATCCCATAGCGAAGAGTAACAGCAAATGTACATGGCTCAAGTGTGCAAAATGTAGCGCCAAGGAAAGATTAGTTAATAGATTCGGTTGCTTACAGTCCTAAAATCTGTTTTTTCTTTGCGTCAAATTCTTCTTGAGTTAGCACACCAGCATCCAAGAGTTCTTTTAGCTCATAAAGCAGACTAATTTGGTCATCAACTTCCTTTTGCGGGTTAGTTGACTGTGCCTTAGGCGTAGGCTGCTTGAGGTCTACTAAAAGATTATGCAGACGTTCACTAACATTTTTCGCCTGACTCTTCTCAAGAGCAACTTTAAACTGTTCCCTGATAGTGTCAACTGTGATAGTACCAAGAGCAAGCCCTGAAGAAAATGTAATATCATTGATCTGATCGAGCGCAACACTTATCAGGTTTTCTCCAATGAATTTCTTTTGGGCAAGAATAAAACGGCGATTTGTAACAGCATAAGCATAGTTGCCATCGTGTTTTGACGCGGATTGGTAATTATGTAGACCTTCAAATACGAACAGTACTTGTTCGTCTGGCTGCAATGCGTTTTGGATCAGTGTAAAGTGCTTCATATCCCAACTTTTCATTGATCCTTGTCCAAGATGATTTGCAACGCAAAACTGAATCATTTCTTCTGCGGTTCGCATCTTAAATCCCCCTTAAAGATTGACAAAATTAGCCAATCTTGTATAATGGTATTGGAGGACTGTGAAACACTCCATCTTTGCCCGTTCCGGTGGTAGCGCACCGGGGCGGGCGCTTTTTTATGGTGTCCAATTTGAACACCGATATTTTTGATGATATGCAATATATTGATTTACCCTTGCCAAAATCCAAGATGTGGTGTATTATTGAAAATACAAACACTTGTTCGATTTTGGGAGGGGTTAGGATGACAGAAAGACAAAAGCGAATGAAAGAACTGCTGATTCAATCAGACGCGGAAATCACTGACCAGATTCTTTCTGCTGTTTTAGCCAAATTCGGTACTCCGCCTGTTGAATCAAATCGTCCTGATCCTGCTCAGGAAGCTTGTCCATCATTTCCAAAATCTTAATCTGCTTTTCCGTTAACCCGCTTATATCTTCGGATGTGAGCGGGTTTTTTATATATGTGTTGCCAATCAGGTAATCGGTTGAAACATTAAACAAATTCGCTATTTTACGCAATGTTTTCCTGTCTGGTTCGAATGTTCCATTTTCCCATCCAGAAACAGTAGACTGCCCAACATTAAGAATTTTGGCGAGTTCAGATTGTTTCATTCCTGCTTCTTTACGCAATTGCTTTATGATACGCACATACTCGCCCCCTTACTGATATTAGTTTAACTGATATTAGAAGGCGTCGCAATGAAATATCTGAAAATATGAAAAATTACATTGACATATCAGAAAATATCAGTTATATTAAATATCAGAAATACTAATATATCATAAAATATCAGAAAGGGGGTGAGAGGGTACGAAATTAAAGAAACCCCACTTGCGGCTACAAGTGAGGTTAAACCAGACTTTCGCCGAATTTACGGAGTGCATGCCATGCATCGCTGCATGGTAGGGCGAGCGTTCACCTTCTTAACAAAAGATTCAGATGTGCGATTATGTGTAATTGAACCTTCAGGTGTGGCCAGACCGAACGGGCTCAGTTTCTTCAACTGAGCCAGCGCGATCAGTCCGGAGGATGGCTTGACGAAACTAATTGCACCATCAGCGCTTGTAAATGCGCTGGTAACAGGGCTTGTCAGGCTACTCTTCACTACGGTCGAACGCAGCGAAGTGATAGCACCGGACATGATATCATTCTTCGTCGCGTTCATATTTCTCCAAATTTGTTACCCATAAGTGGGGCTGCGTCATTTCTGCGCAGCTCTCACGGTCGCCCGTGAGTTCAGACTGTGCCTTCAACCACGAGGGTTGCTCCGTGTCCAGTCGTTACACCTTCCGCATCAGCGGCTTGGCTCGGCGTTATCTGGTTGTGATGTCAGTATACAACACGAACAGGGAAAACGCAAGCAACGTTCGGATATGGGAGAGAGGAGGTGAGAGGGGATGGAACAAGAGTTTGACGAGCGCTTTTGGGTATGTGTCTCACGCCATTGCGTAGCCGCGCATGAAAGCGCATGCGAGAAAACGCCCGTACACTGGGGAGAAATCTGTGCGTCATGCCAGTATGTCCACCAGTGCTACAAGACAGGAAACGACGGTTATTGGCCGACAGCCAATGCCATTTTAAGAAAGAAAAGCGGCATTGGCTGTCAATTTGCGCGGATGAAGTAGGATTAGTAAACAGATTTTTGATAAACCGGGCATTCGAAACCTTCTTGAGATGCTCCGGGGCACTCGCCTATCGCGCGAGCGCTACAAAGGTAGGTTGATTTGTCGTAGTAAGTTCCGGTGTCTCCACATACTTCTATCTTTTCAAACTCAACTCGGACAGACACCGGTTTTTTACTCAGCGGGCAACTACAGCGATAGGTTTTTGAAACCATAGTTCCACCTCCTTCCTGCTTCCATGGTAACACATGGAAGCAGAGGGGGCAAGGAGTGATAGGGAGGTGAGAGGAATGGACAAGAAAGTGTTAAAAGAATTGCGGAACATGAAAAAAAGAATTGATGTGCTGGAACGCAACCAGACAGCACCGTCTTATTACTTTGGCGAGATGAATCTCGCAGGAGTAGTTCGCATGGTTGAAACATTAACGAAAACCAGACAGAAAAAAGAAATAGCGTCTCCTAAAATCGAAAAACGAGCAGATGTTGCTTTTGTGGCATCGATTGCGGCGTTGATCTGCGGAATTATCGCACTCTGTCTGAGAGTATTTGAACTATTCCTGTAATTGCTGCCAGCGTACTGAAGAAAAGAGTAAGTCTTTTGTAGTACATGGAACGAGAAGCGATAAGGAGGTGAGCGCTTGGATCAATCCTTGCAATTTCATGATGAAATCATCTTGAGATTTAGGCAGGGTCGATTGCAGGAAGTCATTATCGACGGTATACGGCAAAATGATGTGAAAGCCTTTTCGATTGCGGCATCTCCGACGCAAGTCGCTTCCTACCTGATTGAGCATTCGACCGTATATTCAGATTCCTAAGAACAAGAACCGGAAAGGGGTGAATAACATGAAAACCATCAAGCGATACCGCGAAGAGCGCGGCATCAAGCAGATCGAGCTTGCGGCGCACTTCGGTGTATCTCAGCCGACGGTTGTCAGATGGGAGCAGGAGGGTGTGTACCCACCCTGTCAAGTGATGCCTGAGCTTGCGGCCTTTCTCGGCTGCACGACCGATGAACTGTATGAAACGAAAAAGGAGGTGAGCTAAGTTGAGCAAACAGGGTGATTTGCAATTCGTTGCAAACCTTGAGAAGTATCGTGTTTTGTCGGGGCTGCCGGATCACACAGCGCTTGCCAAGCGCATCATGGTATCGCGGCAGCTACTGCACCGACGATTGGAGCAGCCGGGCAATCTGACTGTTAACGAACTGCGCCGGATTTCGACTGTGCTGGGCATGCCCGCAGAGGAAATGCTGTCACTGTTCAAGTGATGGGTGCATTATACCATGAAAAAAGGAGGTGAACCAGTGTGTGTGAGTACCGGAATATCTATCAAACCGCGCGTTTGAATACCGGTTTTACGCAGGAATTCGTATCGGAGCGCATTGGTATTTCTGTTGAAAGCCTGCGAAAATATGAGACGGGGCAGCGAAGGCCACCGGATGCCGTTGTTTGGCGTATGGCGACGTTGTATAGTTCCATGCTCTTGTGCTACCAGCATCTTGCGTCGGGTGAGTTGGGAGGCATGTTGCCGGACGTGCGGCAAAAGTCGCTTGAGCAGGCAACACTGCGTTTTGTGCGCCTGTTCGGCGAGTTTGCCAAGAGCGGCCATCTGGATCAGCTGATGGAGATCAACGAGGACGGCATCATCACAGCAGAAGAGCGTCCACTGCACGACGCAATCATGGCGGAGCTGCAAGAACTCACGACGACATATCTCGAACTGGGCTGTGCCGCACAAAAAGAAAGCGCCCAGTGCGGCGGCAACCGCGACTGAGCGCAAATAAAATTGAACTTACTTACAGGATACCGGAAAAGCCCGGCGCTGTCAAGAGGCCGCGCCGGGGGAAAGGGAAAACATGAAACTCGTAGAGGTGAAATTTGAGATCCCAGAGGATCTGGAGCCGCGCATTGCGGCGTTAGCTGCGGAAATGGGGCTATCTTTTGATTTGGCCGCGCAACTACTGCTGTGGGACGGATTTGTCACGCATTTGCGCAGCTCGATTGAGCGGGCGGAACAAGAACTGCGAGAGCCGTTAGCGGAGGAGGTGGCGGTATGATCTACGCCATCCTTGCCATGCTCGGGGTGGGCTGCGCCTACCTCGCCCTTGGCATGCTGGTGGACAGGCTCACCCAGCCGATGGAACGGAGGGGACGGCGGTGAGCGTGCCGGACAAGAAGGGAGGCGGCGTATTATGCCAAGGCCGAGCTATTTTTCAATTCTGACAGCAGACGTGCGCTATGACACAGGTCTGTCTGACTTTGCAAAGCTGCTGTACAGCGATATTACCGCGCTGTGCAACAAGAAGGGCTACTGTGACGCGACCAACGACTATTTCGCCACGCAGTTTGGCAAATCCAAGCGCACGATCAGTGCGACCGTGGGCGCACTCGCAGACGCGGGTTATATCTGCATCGAAGTCGAGCGGGACGCAAGCAACGCGGTCGTGGCACGCAAAATCTGGGTGCAGGCAAACGCCCGTGCCGCTGCGGAAAAGGTGCAGACCCCTATAGAAGAAAATTTCCATAGGTATAGAGAAAAACTTCCTGACCCTATGGAAGAAAACTTCTACCAATATAATAGGAAGAATAATACAAGTAAGAATAATACCCCTATAGTCCCCAAAGGGGACGACGGGCTGTTCGATGAATTCTGGGCGGCTTACCCGAAGCACGTTGCAAAGCAACCGGCGCGACGGGCATTCGATCGGCTGAAGCCTGACAGGGCGCTGCTGGACAAGATGCTGGCGGCCTTGCAGTGGCAGAAGCAGACCGAAAGCTGGCAACGGGACAGTGGCCGCTATGTACCAAACCCCGCGACATGGCTCAATGCCCGCCGCTGGGAGGACGAGCCGGAGGGCAGTCCCACGCCGCCCAAACCGTCCAAGCCGACCAAAGAGGAACGGAGGTATGAGCATTGGTAAAAGCGACACTCGACGCAGAGTACAGCGTGATCGGCTGCCTACTGGTTGACCCGTCGATCGCGGGCGAAATGCTGTACCGCACGCGGCCGGAGGACTTCACCGTTCCCGAGCTGCGCACGGTGTACAATGCCGCGGTCAAGCTGTTTGGTGCCGGGCGGCCGGTGGACGCGGTCACGATCCGCGGCGTGTGTGGCGCGGAGTATAACGACCTGCTGATGCAGTGCATGGATGTCACACCGACCTCGTTCGGCTGGCGCACCTACATATCCGCCATGCAGGAGCAGACACGGGTCACCCGGCTGCGGGCGCTGGCTGCCGAGCTTGCCGAGGTGCGCACAAGCGATAAGGCGCGCGATCTGCTCGGACAGGCAGGCGAGATTTTGAGCGAAAAGAACCGCACGCAGGTCGTGACCATGCAGCAGGCGCTCGTGCAGTTTTTCAGCGAGCAAGGCGAAAAACGCCGCTTTCTCAGTTGGGGCTTTGATAAGCTCGACCGACGGCTGTATACAGACTACGGCGATTTTGTGATAGTTGCGGGACGTCCGTCCGCGGGCAAGACTGCGCTTGCCTTGCAGATGGCGTCGCACATGGGGCGGCAGGACAAGGTCGGCTTTTACAGCCTTGAGACCAGCACTGCCAAGCTGACCAACAGATTGGTTGCGAGCCGCTGTATCATCGACTTCGGCCATATCAACCGCCGCGAGATGACGCCCGAGGAGTGGGAGCGCGCAGCTAAGTGGAAAAAAAAGTCTTAGAAAGCAAGCTGGAGCTGATTCCCGCGTCCGGTTGGGGCGTACAGGACATTCTGGCGACCGCGCTGGCGCGGCAGCACCGGGTCGTGTTTGTCGACTATTTGCAGCTCATTCGTGCGGCCGGGCGCAACCGTACCGAACAGGTGACCAACATTTCGCTTGCGCTGCACGAGATGGCGCAGGCACACGGCATTCTGGTCGTCGCACTCAGTCAACTTAATCGCGCCAGCACGGATCGCGCGGACGCAACGCCTACGCTGGCTGATCTGCGCGAGTCAGGCCAGATCGAGCAGGATGCGGACGCGGTGCTTGCACTGTACATCGACCCGGATGAGGATGCGCCCATGGACGACCGCAAGCTGCGGGTGCTCAAGAACAAAGAGGGACGGCTGGGCGATTTCTCACTCGCGTTCGACGGCTCGACACAGAGTTTTGCGGAATACATGGACGGGCAGCTTGCCGCCGCTCGGCAGATCAAGAAAATGGGGAAGAAAACCGACGCATCCGCGTAACGAAAACGGAGGTACATACATGAGCAAGATGAAAAAGATTCGTCTCTGCCTTGAGGTGCAAGGCCTCGGGCAGGACGATTTGGGCACGCCATGCCCTGCGGGTGTCTGTCTGACGCTGGGCGACGAGGACGCCGAGGAAATGACTGGCGCGGAGTACGAAACATTTTTGCAGCAGGTCAAGATCGAAGAAGTGTTGCGGCTGGTCTGCCTTGATAAGCTGTACACCCCGGCAGACTGCCGCCTGATGATGCCGGACGAGTACGACCGGAAATATGGGGAGTGAGAGCAAATGAAAACCATCAGCATTGTGAATTTGAAAGGCGGCGTCGGCAAGACGGTGACGGCGGTCAACCTTGCGGCGATCCTCGCCACCGAGTACAATGCGCGCGTGTTGCTGATCGACGCTGACCATCAGGGCAACGCCAGCCGATTCTACCGCATCCCGGCCGAGCCGGGCACGCTCGCCGACCTGTTTGAGGGCATGTGCCTGTGCTATGCCGACCTTGTCCAGCACACGATTTACCGCGGGCTGGATGTCATTCCGGCGGACATGTCGCTCGCGGCGCTCGACCTTGACGGCAGTCTGCCGGGGGATGTAAACGGTGGCACGCCGCGTGACCGTGCGCTGCGCGTGCTGACCGACCTGCGTGACGCGGTCATCGAGGACGACGCCTATGATTATCTCGTCATCGACTGCCCGCCCGCGTTTTCGGTCGCGTCCATCAGCGCGGTCGCGGCGTCGAGCGACATCGTTATCCCAGTCAAGCCGGGTGCGTTCGAGATCGACGGCATGGCCGAGCTGCTGCGTCAGATTGACGGCATCCGGCGCGTTAACGGCGCGGTGCAGGTGGGCGTGCTGCTGACCATGTGGCACAACGCGGATGTGGTCCGGCAGGGCGAGGACTGGCTGCGGGCAAATTGCCCTGTGCCGGTATTCGAGACCCGCATCCGGCGCACGGATAAGGTGGACGAAAGCACCTTTGCGCGCGAGCCGGTCTGCCAGTGGTCACCGACCTCGGCCGCTGCGCGCGATTACCGCGCGTGGGTGCGCGAGTATCTGGGAGGTGGCGCAGATGGCGCGGAAACTTGATATTGGGGCGATGCTCGGCGACACGGTGTCCAAATTGAACACCATGCAGGTGCGTGAGATCGCGCTAAGTCAGCTCGAGGAAAACCCGGACAACTCCTATGCGCAGACCGGCATCGATGAGCTGGCCGAGTCGATTGAGGTAGTCGGTTTGCAGCAGCCGCTGGTGGTTGTGCCGGTGGAGGACGGCCGCTTTCGCATTCTTGCAGGTCACCGGCGGCGCAATGCGCTGGAAAAGCTGGAGCGCAAAACCGCGCCGTGCGTCGTGCTGGATGCCGACCTCGACCCGTCGCTGCGCGTGCTGATCCTGCACTGGACGAACACCATGGCACGAGGCGGCGCTGGCCTGACGGCTGAAAACACCTTTGCTGCCGCCAAGGAGATTAAGGAGGCGCTGGTCGACCTCAAGCAGCGCGGCGTGCTCGAGCTGCCGGGCAAGCTGCGCACTTATGTCGCGGACGTGCTCAAGGTGAGCGAAGCCGCAATCGCGCGGGCGGACGCGATAAATGCGCACCTATCGAAGGCGTGGAAGGGCGACTACAAAAAAGCCATCATCAACGATTCGGTCGCCTATGAGCTGAGCCAGTGCGATGACGAACTGCAGCGCGAGCTGCACGACCTGTACAAGGGGGAGATGTGGGGGTTAGACGCCAAAAAAGTCAAAGCACACAAAAAGGCCGCGGCTGCGGGCTTTGCGCCGTTGCAATGCCCAGCGGCGCAGTACGGCATCCAGCCGTGTGTCGGCACGGACAAGCGCGCCGCGGCGGTCAAGCGCGGCGAATGCCTCGGCTGCTGCCACGACTGCGACAAGGCGGACGGCTGCGAGTGGGTGTGCGGCCCAGTCAGTAAAGCGAATCACGCCCGCATTCTGGCTGAGGAGCAAGAGAAAACACGCAAGCAGGAAAACGAGGCGTTCGAGGCATCGCCACTTGGCAAGCTGCGGCGCCACATGCGAGAGACACTTGCAGTGTATGGCGTACATAGCAATGCCGATTTACCGGGCAGTTTGTATGGCTATGGCGCATGGATTTGGACGAACAACCCGGCTGCGACCAGCCCGACCGGCATACAATCTATGCAGCGTATTGCAGATCATATTGGCATCGACCTGCAGGAGCTGCTGTTCGGCAACCCGGAGGGCGCGCCGCTGCGCCAGCTGGACGAGCAGATGCAGCAGGCGACCGCCGAGCCCATGCTCGCAGCACCATCCATCCCGGAAGTGCCCGATACCATCATCACCGCAGGCAAGGAAACGTGCCTGCCATGCGCGGCGTGGTTTTCGCCTGATGTGCTGCCGCCGGATGGTGCGCGCATCATTGCGCAGGATCGGGACGGGTTTGTCGATGAAGGGAAGTTCCTTGGCGGAGGACTAGATTCGGTCATCATGGAGTGGGATGAGGTTGTCCGCTGGACTCTCCACCCGGACGACGAGGCGTACACCGAGCCGGTGCAGCAGGCGGTGCAGGAGCCGCAGCCCGCGCCGGTCTGGCACCCGTACCCGGTCGAGGAGCCGGACGAGGGACAGACAGTGCTGACGCTCACACACAACAACGAATTAAACGTAAATACTTATGACGTATATGTCTATCGCGAGGGAGCATGGTATCTTCCCGATATACCGCTCGATGTTGAGACGGAGGTGGATGTTAGCTGGTGGTCGGCAGAGCTGCCGCCGGAGGTAGTCAAATGAACCTGTCCGACTGCACAAAGGCCGATTTGCTATGGATCATCAAAGCAATGTGCAAATATGACTTATCTGATCTCAGTCTGCAACGGGCCTTAAATGATCTGGAATGGGAGAAGGAGCAGGATCGGCTTGCCCGTGCGGATCAGGCGCTTCAAACCGCATCTGCCGCGTCACAGCGGTATATCGAATTGCTCAAACCGTATGAGGGCATGCCACTCATAGAGGTGCCGATGGACGTTTTGCAGCAGGCGGACGCTGCACTGGCCGAGTCGCGCGCCGCGAATAAGCAGTGGGCGAAGTTGATGGGAGTGAAAATGAAATGAGCCTAAAGCCGATCTTGTTTGACACCGAAATGGTGCGCGCGCTGCTGGAAGGTCGAAAAACGGTCACCCGGCGGGTGGTGAAGCCGCAGCCGGTGCTGGACGGCCATCTTTGGAAGCTGGGTGGCGCAGCGTGGAGCGACAGCGTGCTGTCCGTTCCTGTGATGCTTGGGCATAGCCTGTATAATCGCGCGCCATACCAGCCCGGTGATGTGCTGTGGGTGCGGGAGACGTGGCAAGTACAGCGTGGCGGCGGTTATATGTATATGGCTGATATGATCTGGCCATTCTGCACATCCATAACGCCAGACTGGAGGTGTGTACCTGATATTCCATGGAAACCATCAAATCATATGCCCCGCGAAGCTGCCCGCATCTTCCTGCAGGTGACCGACGTTCGGTGTGAACGGCTACAGGAGATCACGTCCGATCAAATAGACGCAGAGGGTTTCAAAGGCGATCTGTCATGGTTTCAAATCGATTGGGATAGTGCTATCAAACCCATCGACTTTGACAGGTATGGCTGGGAAGCAAACCCTTGGGTGTGGGTGATCGAATTCGAGCGGATTGGTAGAGAGGAGGCGAAACCCACTAAATGAACATGGCTTACAATATGGATTGCATGGAGTACATGCGGACATTACCGGACAAGGCGTTTGATTTAGCTTGTGTTGATCCCATGTACGGTATAGGCGAAAATGGTGCAAAGTCCGGAAGTCGTGCAAAGTTAGCCAAACGAATAGATTATAAACCAGTGTGTGATGATCCGCCAACGGAGGAGTATTTTGCGGAGCTCTTTCGTGTGTCAAAACATCAAGTGATTTGGGGAGCAAACCATTTTATAGCTGCATTTGGCAAAAATGCTTCATGTTGGCTTGTGTGGGATAAAAACAATGGCGATACGAATTATGCAGATTGTGAACTTGCATGGACAAGTTTTCCGGGAGCTGTAAGAAAGTTTAAGTATTTGTGGGCTGGAATGCGGCAGGAACGGCAAGGGAAAAATCATCAATTTCGCATCCATCCATGTGAAAAGCCGATTGCGCTGTATGCATGGATATTCAGCCGGTACGCAAAGCCCGGTGACAAAATTCTCGACACGCATTTGGGGAGTGGTTCCAGTCGGATCGCGGCCTACGACGCAGGTCTTGATTTTGTCGGGTGTGAGATTGACTCCGACTATTTCAAGGCGCAGGAAGACCGATTTGCGATATATACGGCTCAAGAGAATTTGTTTTTACAAATGGAGAGAGCGGAATGAAAATGCTGTATTGAAGTGGGCCTGCATGGGTAAATAAAATAATCGCTCTTGACAAATCCGAAATCTGCGGATATTCTGAAAAATCATCTAAACGGGCATGGGAGGCTGCGGCTTCCCTGCACCCGTTTCGATCGGTGTCCAATTTGAACACGGAGGTAGAAATGGCCAAAAGGCGCAAAACAGTCGTCGCGGGACGACTGGTGTTTGAAACAGCATACACGGCGGCGCTGCCCTCGGATGCGGAGCATGTGCGGCAGGCGAAGATGAAGATGTCGAGCGCAGCGCGACGACGGCTCAACCTCAAGGCTGCGTGCCGACAGCTTGAGCTGCTGATCGCCGCCAACTTCACGCGGCGCGATCTGGTTGCGACGCTGACCTATGACGACGAGCACCTGCCGCAGAGCCGTGCCGAAGCGGTGAAGAACCTGAAAAAGTTCTTTCGGGCGCTGCGGGAAACGCGACGACGGCAGGGGCTGCCCGATCTGAAATACATCTATGTGACGGAAAGCAAGCACGAACACGGCCGCTGGCATCATCATGTGATCTTAAATGGAACAGGCAATGATATGGAAACGATCCGGTCGCTATGGACATACGGTGAGCAGGTCAACATCGAACCGCTCGACGACACCCAGTACCGTGCGCTGGCTGAATATCTTGCCAAAGAACCGCGCGAGGCCGGGTCATCCAACGGCAAGCGAATGTGGACGCCGTCAAAAGGACTGACGCGGCCGACCGTGCAGTCCGACTGGATTGACGACCGCGCGACATTGGAGCCGCCGCCCGGCGCGACTGTGCTGGAATCGGTCACCGAGCGAAACGAGTGGGGCGAATATGTGTATCTCAAATACCTGTTGCCCGACACGAAGCCGCGACGATGTCGCCCGAGTAGACGAAAGAAAAACGAATAGCCTATTTCTTTTTCTCGAAACCCATGTATATATAACGAACAGGGTCGTAGAAACCGCGCCGACGGCGTAGACAGGAGGCAAAAACAAGTGTACGATAAAAATCAGAGAATAAAGATCGTGTGCCCGCGATGTGGCCGCACGACGAGAGTCCAGGTCGTTCCTGGCGAGACTAAGCTGCAGCATTTCCCGCTGTGGTGCGAAAAGTGTAAACAAGAGTCCACCGTCGATTTTGACGGCGTGAGCCAGAACCCGTTGAGGTCCGAGCCGACTGCGTAACATCCCCGTGAGGGTGTTGCGAGGTCGGCTTTTTCTTTTGCCCGAAAGGAGGGCGCACCATGAAAACCATTGCCGAGATCGCGGACGAGTACGCCGCGAACGTCGAGAGCATGAAGCGCCAGCGCGACGCGCTGTACGAGCGCATGCAGGCTGAGCCGCAGGCGGAGGTGCGCTTCCGACTGTACCGGTCGATCAACTCGATCAGCAAGGCGATCGGCGACAGCCAGTACGCGATCGCGGTCATGCGGGGTGATACCCATGGCTAAACCGTGGGCGAAAGCGTTCTACAACTCGGCAGCGTGGCAGCAGACGCGGCTGGCCTACATGACGCACCGGCACGGACTGTGCGAACGCTGCGGCGCTCCGGGCCTGATCGTGCATCACCGCAAGGCACTGCGGCCGCAGGACATGGCGAACCCCAAGCGAACGCTCGGCTGGGACAACCTCGAGCTGCTGTGTCACCGTTGTCACGACCTCGAGCACATGGCAAAGCATCCGGCGACGCGCTGCCGGTTCGATGCAGACGGAAATATACTCCCCCCATTCCCGAAAAATCGCTGACCGCCCTCAGACCGCACCCTAGGAGGAGAATTCAGCTGAGTGGAGCATGCGGGAGGGGTGTAGCAGAAAGGAGCGGCGAAATGCCCAAAATCACGGTCGATACAAGAATCAATCGCGAGCGCGAGAAGCTCGAAAAAATCTTTGCAGGGCTGGACGAAAACCGCCGGAATACCGCCGCTTCCCTGATTGAAAACGCGGCTTTTATGGCCGTGACGCTGGACGATCTGCGCAAAACCATCACGGAAGAGGGCGTCGTTTCCAAGTACCAGAACGGCGAAAACCAGTGGGGCACCAAGAAGTCGCCCGAGGTCGAGGTGTACAACACGATGATCAAAAACCAGACCGCGATCATCAAGACGCTGTGCGACATGCTGCCCGTGGAGAACCCGGAGGCCAACTCACTGCTCGCATGGCAGAAAGCGAACGGGAGGGCGGTGCGATGAACATGTGCAGAGCTTGCCCGATGCTGAACAGCCAGGGCGTGTGCGACACGGCGCTGCGCCGTCCCGAGTATATCCGCCGCTGCCCACATGACAAGCTGCGGCGCGCCATTTACAAGGCGCAGCGCAAGAAGGGGAGACCGCCGGATGGCTGATAAGCGTCTCTCGCGAGAGCGTCTGCTGCGCCGCATGGAGCGCGAAGCGAAGAAAACCCCCGCCCCACCGGGCGAGCACTGGCTCGAGCAATACGCCTGCGCGGTGCTGACCGGCGAAATCCTCGCCTGCCGCAAGGTGCGTCTGCTGTGCGCGCTGCTGCTGGACAAAATTCGGCGGCCGGAAAAGTACAAACCGTGGGTGTTCGATTTGGACACCGCCAATGTCCACATCGCGTTCGTCGAGCGGTTCTGCAAGCAGCCGCAGGGGCAGCTGGGCGCGCCGTTAAAACTGGAACTGTTCCAGAAAGCGCGCTGGCAGGCGATTTTTGGCTTTGTGCATCGCGACACCGGACTGCGGCAGTATCAGGAGGTCATGATCGTTGAGGGGCGCAAGAACGGCAAAACGACCGAGTGCGCCGCGCTCGAGCTTGATTTGCTGGTCAACGACAACGAGGGCGCGCCCGAAATTTACTCCATCGCGACCAAGCGGGAGCAGGCGGCGAAGTCGTACAACGCCTGCGTCAACATGCGCAAGCAGTCGCCCGAGCTGTTCCGTGCCATCCGCAAGCGGCAGGGCGACCTGTATTACCCGGCAAACCTCGGCACGATCTCGGCGCTGGCGTCGGCCGCCAACAGTCTGGACGGCTTGAACGCGCATGGCGTACTGGTGGACGAGCTGGCGGCGATCAAAAACCGCGCGATCTACGACGACATGAAGCAGTCTATGTCCGCCCGCGAGCAGCCGCTGCTGTTCTCCATCTCGACCAACGGCTTTGTGCGAGAGTGCATCTTCGACGCACAGTATGCCTACGCTGCGGGCGTGCTCGAGGGCACGATTACGGATGACACGTTCCTTGCGTGGATTTACGAGCTGGACGAGCGGGACGAGTACCACGACGAAAAAAACTGGATCAAGGCAAACCCCGGTCTCGGCACGATCAAGAAGGTCGAGTACCTGCGGCAGATGGTGAAAAAGGCCGACAACGACCCATCCTTCCTGCCGACCGTGCTGGTCAAGGACTTTAACCTCAAGGAGAACGCTGCGACCGCGTGGCTGACGTGGGCGGAGTGCTCCAACCCCGAGACCTTCGATATCGCCTTCGACTACTGCATCGGCGGCATGGACGCGGCCGACAGCATCGACCTGTGCGCCGCGACGGCGATCTGTCAGCGGCCGGGCGACCCGAAAATCTACCGGCGCAGCATGTACTGGCTGCCGCAAAGCGTTTTGGACGCGGACGCGGCTTCCGGCAACCGCCGCGAGCGGGACAGCGCGCCGTATTCGCTTTGGGTCAAGCGCGGCCTGATGCGCACGGTGCCGGGCAACAAGGTGGACAAACAGGTGATGCTGGACTGGTTTACCGAGCTGCGCGACGAGGACGACCTGTATGTGCGCTACATCGGGTATGACCCGTGGCACATTGACGACAGCCTGCTCGACCGCTTCAAGGCCGAGTTCGGTGCAGAGTGCATGATCCCTGTGCGGCAGGGCACGCTGTCGCTTTCCCAGCCGATGAAAGACCTCAAGGCCGACCTTGCCGCCGGTCTGGTGGTGGACAACAACAATCCGGTCGATAAATGGTGTCTGGTCAACACCGAGGTGCGCGCCGACATCAACGGCAATATCCAGCCGGTCAAGGTGACCGACGGACGCCGCCGCATAGACGGTACGGTCGCGCTGATCTGCGCCTACAAGGTGCTGCAGGACAAGCGCGACGACTATGTGAACATGAACGAGGAGGCATGACATGGGGCTTTTTGAAAAGCTGTTCCCGCGGCGGCCGCCGGGCAGCGGGGATGCGCGGGCGTTCTTCAAGACGCTCACCGCCTACCAGCCGGTTTACACGACCTACCGCGGCGGGCTGTACGAGATGGAGCTGACGCGCGCGGCGATTGCGACCTTTGCGCGGCATTGCAGCAAGCTGCATCTGGAGCTGATGGGCGACGCGCGGCCGGAGCTTAAGCGCGTGCTCGGGCAGCAGCCCAACCCGTGGATGGACGCGAGCAAGTTTTTGGCGCGGCTCGCCACCATCTACATGGTGCAGAACAACGCCTTTATCGTGCCGATGGAGGACGCGGCGGGCAGGCTCGTCGGGTATTTCCCCGTGCTGCCGCAGCAGTCCAGCATTCGCGAGGTGGACGGCGAGCCGTATCTGCTCTACCGCTTTTGGGGCGGACAGAGCGCGGCGATTGAGCTGTCCCGCGCGGGGATTTTGACCCAGCACCAGTACGAGGACGACTTTTTCGGCGCGGATAACCGCCCGCTGAATCCGACTTTGCAGGTCATGCACACGCAGGACGAGGGCATCGTCAACGGTATCAAGAACGCCACGACCATCCGCTTTCTCGCGCGGCTTGCGGGCAATCTCAAGAAAAAGGACATCGATGCCGAGCGCGAGCGTTTTGCCGCGGACAACCTCGCGGGCAACGACACGGGTGTAATGATGTTCGACAGCAAGTACGCGGATGTGAAACAGATCGAGAGCACGGCGCTGGTGGTCAACCCGCGCCAGCAGGAGCTGATTCGCCAGAGCGTGTTCAGCTATTTCGGCACGAATGAGAAAATCCTCACCAACACCTACACCGAGGACGAGTGGAACGCCTACTATGAGGGCAGCATCGAGCCGTTTGCCATTCAGCTGTCGCTTGTGCTGACCGCAATGACCTTCACGCCCGCCGAGATCGCGGGCGGCGCGGGCATCATTGCGACGGCGAACCGCCTGCAATACGCGAGCAATAACACAAAACTCAATATCGTGACGCAGCTTTTTGACCGCGGCTTTCTCACCCACAACATGGGTCTGGAGATTTTCAACATGCCGCCGGTCGAGAACGGCGACCGGTATTTCATCCGCAAGGAATATGCAGAGGTGTCCAAATTGAACACCGGGGGCACCGAGCCGACCGAAGCAAAGGAGGGCGAGGACAATGGCGATCACGCCGGAGACCCGTGACTACCGCACATTTGAGGTGCGGGCGCTGCCGCAGGAAGGCGGCGACGGGCAAAAACAGTGCCGCGTCGAGGGGTACGCTGCGGTTTTTGACGAGGAAACCGTGCTGTACGAGTACGACGGCATCCAGTACAAGGAAGTCATCGACCGGAACGCATTTTCGGGAGCGGAGATGCGCGATGTCGTGATGAATTTCAACCACGGGGGCAAACCCGTGGCGCGAACGAAGAACGGCACGCTGACCCTGACGGTTGACACCAAGGGTCTGCACATTGTGGCCGATCTCGGCGGCACCGAGGAAGGGCGGAGGCTCTTTGATGAAATCCGGGGCGGCTACATCGACCGGATGTCGTTCGCGTTCGCCGTGAATAAGCAGGAATACGACCGCGCCAAGCATCTGCGCCGGATTACCGGTTTCCGGCGCATCTTCGACGTGGCGGCGGTTGATATTCCGGCTTATGACGGCACCAGCATTGCGGCGCGCTCGTGGGCTGCGGCGGAGGCCGAGCACGAGCACGCGGAGGCGGAAAAACGCCGCAGGCTGGCACTCAAGCTCAAACTCAGCGGAATCACAAAGGAGGAAACGTGATATGACCTATATCCAAAATGCTTTCAGCGATTTTCGCCGCCGTGTCGGCATTCAGTTTTTCGCGGGCGAGGATCGCCTGACTCAGATTGAGCAGCGTCTTGCCGCCATCCAGACCGAGATGGACGCGCCCGATGCAGACCTTGATGCGCTCACCGCCGAGGCCGATGGCCTGATCGCCGAGCGAAAGAGCCTGCTCGACAAGGCAGAACAGCGCCGCCAGCTGCTCGGCCGCATCGCCACCGGCACGGCGGGCAACGAGGTGCGCCACTTCCCGACGGCGCAGCCGCCCGAGGAACGCTCTTTCGGCTACGACAGCCCGGAATACCGCACCGCATGGCTGCACACGATCATGCGCTGTGACCTGACCGAGACCGAACAGCGCGCGTGGACGACCGCGACCGGCTCGGCCAGCCCGGCTGTGCCGACGCAGACGGCAAACCAGATTATCGAGAAAGTGCACCAGTACGCGCCGCTGCTCGACAAGATCACGCTGCTGCGCGTGCCGGGCAACGTGACCTTTGCGGTCGAGGGCGAGGAGCCGGATGCGGAATACCACAACCAGAATGACGACATCACCCCGAGCGAGGACGGCCTGACTCCGATCACGCTGTCGGCCTATGAGGTGACCAAGCTCGTGCAGATCTCCAAGTCCGTGCAGCGCATGGCGATCGACGCCTTCGAGAGCTGGCTGACCGACATGATCGCAAAGAAGATCGCGAAGAAGATCACCGAGACCATTCTGACCGGCACCGGTTCGAGTCAGGGCAAGGGCATCGAAAAGGCCAACACGTGGGCAGAGGGCAATTCGGTGACCGTTGCGAGCGGCGGTTCGCTTACCACGGCGGACGTTTTGAAGCTCATTTCGCTGCTGCCCGGCGGCTATGACGCGAACGCAAACTTTGTGATGAGCAAAAAGACGCTGTTCACCGACTTCATGCCGCTGCAGGACAAGAGCAAAAACGACCTTGTGCGCATCGAGGGCGGCAGCTACCGCGTGTGCGAAACGGCGGGCGCCTGCCCGCACCGCGCGCGCCATGCCTGCCC
>NZ_CALWUQ010000010.1 GCF_944384695.1 uncultured Agathobaculum sp.
GGTTACCGTACAGCGATATCCGTCAATGGGAGTTCCAAGGTAGAGGTTCCGTACCAGTCCGACGCGGCTTCCGTGGGCAGTTCCCTTGCTGCGCAGACGGCGCTGGACATCGTCTACGGCGGCCGTTATGTGAAGATCACTTACACAGTTGAAAATAACGGTTCCACTGCGCAGGATTTCAAAATCGGCTCCAGTGCCGATGTGATGATCGGAAACAACGATTATGCGGCGGTAACCGGCACGAATACCGGCTTGTCCATGGACGGTAGCCCCAAAAACAATTACAAATTCAGCCTGGTGGCCCCCGACTGCGATACGCTGTGGTTTGGGCACTACGGTCAGGCCTATAATAATATCTTTACCGATCTTGCAGATAAGAGCACCCCATATAATCGCGACAGCGGCATGGCATGGTCGTGGAGCGGCAGCGTCGCCCCTGGCCAGACATGGAGCCGTTATGTGCTCATCGGCGCAGGCGAATTGCCCCCGACCCCCAATGCGCCTGTGCTGGATGCTAACAATGATTTCGACTTGCGTGCAGGCGGCACCACCGCCATCACCGGCACGGTCGCAGCCGAGGGCGATAAGCCCGCGCCCGACACCGTCTATGTGAGCATCGGCGGCAAGGAGTATTCGGCTGCTGTGCAGGCGGACGGTACATTCTCTGTGGCGGTTGAGGTGCCGGAGGATATGCCCGTGGGCAGCGGCGCCCTTACCTACTGGGGCACCACCGAAGCGGGTGGTATCTCGGCCATCCAAAGCCAAGCGGTCACCATCAAGCTTGAGCCGATGATTACCCTCACCACCAACAGCGTCACAGTCATGGAGGGTGATATGCTGGATGAGGCGCGGCTGAAAACGTTTATACGCTCCAGTTCTGGTATGGTGACCATCAATCCATCGAGTATTGATACCAGCGTGCTGGGAGAAAAAACTGTCACTTATACCGCAAGCGTGGAAGGTTTTGCCAATAATATCGCCACCCTCACCGTCACCGTGCTGCCCCAGCCCGCAGAGCTGACGGCAACAACGGTGACGGAAAACAGCGAGGACTTCACTCTGACCGCCACCATGACCCACACCGGCAGCCTGACCTACGAGGAAACCGGCTTTGTCTATGGTGCGCTGCAAAATCCCACCCTGACCTTGAGCGACGGTAAGGTGACTACCAGTCCCGCCGTGAACAACGCAGGCGGCACACTTGCCGCCACCATCCAAAAGGAGGATTTGGTCTACGGTATCACCTATTACGCCCGCGCTTATGCCAAAGCAGACGACGGCACTGTTTTCTACGGCGAGCAGAGCGAGGGATTTGGCATGGGAAATCCACACTACGGTACATTTTCTGTGACCAGCAACGGCAATACCTTTACCATCACCCGCAGTGACGGAACCGACGGGGAGCAGACCGTCTATTACCGCACGGTCAATGGCTCGGCCGTCGGCGGGACGCATTTTGTGCATCAAGCGGACAGCGTGACCTTTGCGGAAGGTGATTCCGCCCCGAAAACAGTCACTGTCACGGAAATGGATGTGACCAGCACCTATGGCGGCAAAGCCGCCACCGCCTACTCCAACGCCGACCGCACCTATTCCTTTGAGATTTACCGGGTGGTTGGCGGCGCAAGCATTGGAACCGGGACGGCCACCAGAACGATGAACAAGAACGACTCCTATACGATAGACGCCAAGCTGTTTAACGAGTATCAGACATCCACCCCTTCCGGGGAAACTGACCGCGGGGATTACGACGGAACCGGAAAGGGTTGGAAAGAAAATACAGAGGGAGCCAATGCCAAAGATATTGTTGCGATTGGCGATATTCTTTCGTCGTCCAGCTATACGACCGATGTTGCGCAAAAAATCCAATACAAACTGTCATTTCAGGCGAAAGAAGTAGATGACGGCTATCAGCATATCCAGATTTCACCCGGAGAGGGCATTGACTTAGGCCATTATCCATACGAGGGAAAGTGGCAAGGTACCATGGACAGCGCCGTTTATGCAGCTATCTTTGAGCACGGAGGAAGCAGCAAAAACGGATCATATCAAAACTATACATTCCCCAATTATAACAACAGTGTTCCGAATTTCAATTCAGAGGTTTGGCTCGAACAAAATACTTACAAGGGAGACGGATATATCAAGCTTCCGGTAGATACGGCGAAATTGACCGTTGGCTTTGCTGGCAGCGGCAGCGGGGACGATGCATGGAAAACCAACGAAGTGACACACTATTTGAAATATCTGGACACCGAGGAACCCCAGCTTTTGGGCGTCGCCCCCATGGCGGGCGGCAGCTACCTGCCCGGCGACATCGTCACTGTGGCGCTGGTGTTCAATGAAATTGTGGATAGCACCAACAGCACAAATCTGGGCAATGTGAAGATTGAGACCAGCTGGGGCACGTTCTCTTATGCCGGGGGCGCGGATACCAATGTGCTGTACTTCACCGGTACGGTGGCAGACAACGCCAGCGGTGCGCTGACGGTGAACTCCATCACCAACGCAGGTAATATCAAGGATATGGCGGATGATACCAGCACGGCCACATCAGGTACCGTCACGGATGGCAATACGGACGCCGCTCTGGGCAATGGCCCCGATGGGCCTACGGTCACGGTGAGCCAGATCACCAACGCCAACGGCACGCTGACCGGCACAATAAATGCCACCAATGCAGAGAAACTGGAATATGCTTGGAGTACGGAAGCGGAAGAAAAGGATGTGGTTGGCTGGAAGCTGCTTGCCAACACCAGCGGCGATACAGTCTCCACCCGAAAGACCAGCGGCACATGGTATCTCCACGCCCGCGCGACCAGCAACGACGGCGTGAGCGACCATGCCTGCCAGTCTGTCGATTTGGGCAGCAGTTCCGTGCAGTTGCCCAGCCTGACCGTGACAGCGGACAATACCAATTGGGCGAAATCCCGGGAAATCACGGTGACCCGCAGCCCCGTCAACGCCACGGCGAAGGTAAAAACACCGGGCGGCACGAACACAACCGAAGTTTTCGGCAGCACCTACACCGCCACCCAAAACGGCACCTATACCTTTACCCTTGAAAGCGGCGACGAAACGATCACCAAAATGGTCTCAGTGTCCAAGTTGGACACAACCGACCCTGCGGTGGAGATCGTGGATCTCGCCAACACGAACCACACAGAGGCCGTCACCTTGACGGTGCGCGTCAGCGATGGAGAGTCGGGAATGCAATCGGTCAAAGGAAAGTGGAATAATGGGGCAGAATTCGATTTGACGCCTACCGGTGAAACGGGTGCCTATACCACCACATCCCTTGACCAAAGCGGAACATGGATGCTAACGGTCACCGCTACAGACAAAGTCGGGAACAGCGGGACGGATACTTCCGATGCATACATCATCAACGCCACCCGGCCGACGCTTGTGGTGAACCAGACCTCAAGCAGCACGCAAGGCGTAAAGTATCGCTATACTGTGACGCCAAACAGCAACACCGATATCACCGTTACTCTGCCGGACGGCAGTAGCACCACCAATCTTACCGGTACATTTACCATCACCGAGCCGGGGAACTATGTCATCACTGTCACCGACGCTGCCGGGCATTTTGTGTCGGAGACCATCACCGTCACTGTGCCGGAGGGCGAAAATCTGGACGGCGTGTCCCCCGACGTGCGGCTGAGCATTGCGGACGAAAACTGGACGAAGGGGCCGGTGACTGTTGCCGTGACGGTCTTTGATGCCGGCAGCGTGGGCAAAAGCCTTACTGCCGTTCGGGATGATTCCAATATACAGCTCACGGAATCCACCGAGGAGCCCGGCTCCTTCACCGGCAATTTTGAGGTTTCTGCCAACGGCATCTACACCGTCAGCTGCACCGACGCCGCCGGGAATATGGGCAGCCGCACCATTGAAATCACAAACATTGACACCACCGGTCCTGTTATCGTCGTTTCCGGCAATCCCACAGATTGGACAGCGGACGATGTTATCATCACGCTTGCCGTAACGGACGACCAGTCCGGCGTGGACCGCGTGGAGGTCGAAAAGGACGGAGGCGCGGTAGCTGTTGATGAGGGTAACGGTGAGTATACCTTTGCTGTGTCCGGAAACGGTATCTACACTGTCACTGCTACAGACAAGTTGGGCAACACCGCCCGGCAAACGGTGGAAGTAAACAAGTTAGATAAGAGTGAGCCGACCCTTGCAGTCACTGGAGGTACTGAAAGCGAAACGAACCTAAATCTTACCGTAACCGCCAGCGCAGGCGGCAGCTCCGGGGTAACGGTCACGGTGCAGAAAAACGGCGGAACGGCGGAAGAAATTCACGGGGATACTTACCCCATCACCTCCGCTGGTACCTATACCTTTACCGCTACCACGGGCGTCGGCAAAACCGATACCCAGATAGTCACGGTCCACAGCGTTACCATCGGCGGGGAAGCACAGCTGGTGGTAGATGGCGGCAAGGTCACGGAGCCTGCCGCTCCCACCAAGGACGGCTATATCTTTGACGGGTGGTATGACGGCGATACCCTGTGGGACTTTACACAAAACGAGGTAAAGAAAAACCTTACGCTGACCGCTCGCTGGACGCTGGCTGCCCCCACGGTAGGATTGAGCGCCAGCCCGGAGGACGCAAGCGGCACCTATAACGGCGGCAATGCTGTTGTCATTCTTACGGCTACCCCAAACCATGGGGCAAGCGTGGACTATACCTATGAATGGTACAAGAACGGTCAAAAGTTGGACGGCAAAACCGCCGAAACGCTGGCTCTCTCCACTGTGGCCGACAGCGGCCAATACACTGTGAAGGTTACCGCCAGCGCCGAGGGGCAAAGTGCACATGCCACCAGTAAAGCCGTTACAGTCACCATCGGCAAGGCCGCTCCCAGCATCACCGTCTGGCCCACGGCGCTCAACATTACCTATGGCGACAATTTAGGCAAAAGCACCCTCGCTGGCGGCAGCGCTGCTATCCCGGGCAGTTTTGAATGGAAAGACAGCAGCATCACGCCCAGCAGCGGCGCTCAATCCTATAGTGTGGTGTTCACCCCGGATGATATGGAAAACTACAATACTGCTGAGCAGGCCATCACCGTAACGGTTGCCAAAAAGATGCTGACCCCCGCTGTCGCTTTCGTAGAGGATAAGGAATACGACGGCGGCACTTCCACCAGCGGTATCATTACTCTGGATGGCGCGGTGTCGGATGACAATCCCACCGCCACCGGTGTGTTCACCTTCGATAACGTCGGCGCAGGCCAGAACAAGACGGTCACCGTGGCCGTTGCCTTGGACGGAGAGTGGGGGAACAACTATGTGCTCTCCCCGACCGAACTGACGGCTACAGCCTCTATCACTAAAAAAACAGTGGGTCTCAAATGGCATGGCTACGAAAACCTGACCTATACCGGGCAGCCCGTCGGCGTTACCGCGACTGCAACCGGTCTGGTGGTTGGCGACACCTGCACCGTTACCGTGGAGGATGGCGACAAAGTGGATGTGGGCGACTACACCGCGAAAGCCACCGGCTTAAGCAATCCGAACTATCAACTGCCGCCTACTGGCACCACGAAGGACTACACCATTGGCACGTCTGATGGTGCCGCCTCGGTCACCATGCAAGGATGGACCTATGGCGATGCGGCAAACCGCCCGGTTCCGGCCTCTTCTACCAACGGTATCGACAATGTGACCTATCACTATAGCGGCAGGGACGGAACCATGTATAACAGTGAAACGGTTCCAACGGATGCGGGGAACTATACCGTCACCGCTACCTTTGCTGCAACAGCAAACCATGAAGCAGTCACCGCCAAAGCTGAGTTCACCATCGACAAAAAGTCCATTACCGCAACTTGGTCGGGGCTGAATCAAGTGTATGGCAACACCAACACCGAATCAGTGGCGGTATCGCTTTCGGGCGTAGTGGACGGTGATGATGTGGATATCAGCATCACTGGGGTGCAGGAAACAGCAGGTATGCATGCTTTGACTGCTACGCTCGGCGGTGCGGATATAGCCAACTATACCTTGAAAAACCGTGCGGCTATGCTGACTATCCAACCTAAGCCGGTGATTTTCACTGTGACGGGTAACGCGGTGCAGGCTGATGGCAGTGGAAAAAGGGCAACCATTACTGCAGATGACGCTGCTTTCACCGATTACACTGTCTCCTACAGGCAGGACGGCAAAACGATATCCTCTCCGAAAGAGGTGGGCAGCTATGAAATTTGGGTGGAAATCACCAATCCCAACTATCGTCACTCCAATGGCAGTGATACGATGCAGGTGGGCACCCTAACCATTACCCAGGCCCCGCCGGTACTGTACACCGTGTCTTTTGCAGGCGGGGAGCAAGCCACAGGTATTGGGCCTGCCCAGCAGACTGCTTTGGCAGCGGGTCAAATCACCCTGCCCGCTAACCCGTTTACACAAACCGGCTATCGTTTCAGCGGCTGGAAGGCCGACGGAGACGACAAGCTCTATCAGCCCGGAGACAGCTTTACCATGCCTGCCCGAAA
Source organism: uncultured Agathobaculum sp. (assembly GCF_944384695.1). Taxonomy (GTDB): domain Bacteria; phylum Bacillota; class Clostridia; order Oscillospirales; family Butyricicoccaceae; genus Agathobaculum. Next base: position 6,513 of record NZ_CALWUQ010000010.1, read on the forward strand.
TGTGACCTTCATCGCCCAGTGGCAGGATGTGTATTCCATCAGCGGTATCATTAAGGAGCAAACAGATAGCGGGGAGCAGTCCGCAGAAGGCACGGTAGTCAGCGTTTGGCTGGGGGCAAACCAGCTGGCCGAAGCCAAGACGGATGCCGATGGTCGCTACAGCTTCTTCAACCTTCTGCCCGGCATTTACAATTTGGTGATTACCAAGGATGTGCGCACGGTTACCAGCAAGGTGGAAATCATCACGGAAAACAAAATTTCTAATGCTACCCTGCCGAAAGGCGCCACCAACTCTGTTGTGGAAGTGCTCCCCGGCAGTCCGGATATTGTGGTGGGCAAGCTGGATACTGTATTTAATAGCACCGACACGACAGTGTACACTCAGGACGATCAGAAAACCGTAAATGAAGGCGGCAAGGTGGAAATCACCTTCACCGCCGAGGAAAAGACGTATATCCAGCAGGAAGAGCAGGTTAGCAAGGATATTGCGAAAATTGAGAAAATCTCCGATGGCAGCACACTGGGGCTGGTCATGGACTACAAGCTGGAAAAAACAGTGACAACGGCATCTGGTGATACCAGCGATCCGACCCTGATTTCACAGGCTAACGTCCTGCTGGAAGTCCTGCTGCCATTGCCCACAGAACTACAGGGAAAAGACGCCTATTCCGTTTTCCGTGTGCACAGCAGCACCGGACAGGAGGCGGATAAGCAAGCGCAGGAACTGAAACAAGGTGAAGCAAACAAAAATGAGCTGGGTGAATACTTTACTGTCAACAGCGATAAGACCCGATTGACCCTATATGTCAAATGCTTTTCCACGTATGCCATTGGCTATGCGGAATCCTCCGGGAGCAGCGGCGGCGGCAATCCGGGAGGCGGCTCATCTGCCTCGGCCTATCCTCCCAGCATAGAGCAGACGGAGCACGGCTCGGTCTCTACCAGCCCGAAGAATCCACAGCAGGGCAATCCAGTTACCATTACACCCGCTCCGGATGAAGGCTATACTGTAGATGAGGTCATCGTCACCGATTCGACTGGGAAGCCGGTAGCGGTTATTCCCAACGATGATGGAACCTATACCTTTACACAGCCGGCCGGAGAAGTAACCATTACCGTCACCTTCCGGCAAAGGACCGGCGCATCCGACTGTCCCCGGGATGACAGCTGTCCCATGGCCGCTTTCTCTGATACAGAATTGTGGGCATGGTATCATGACGGTGTGCATTATTGTTTGGAAAACGACTTGATGGTAGGGACTGGCAAAACGACTTTTGAACCCGATGCCGTTACCACCCGAGGCATGATTGCCACGATCCTCTGGCGGCTGGAAGGCAGCCCGATGGTCAGCCATCCTATGGATTATGACGATGTAACGCTGGAGGACTGGTATGGGGAAGCGGTTTGCTGGGCTGACAGTGTAGGCGTGGTCAACGGCTATGGCAACGGTAAGTTCGGCCCCAATGACCCCATCACCCGTGAGCAGATGGCCGCTATGTTGTGGCGATATGCGGAAAGCCCTAATGTGGATGGCAGTCTCTCCGCTTTTGTGGATGGGGCGCAGACCAGCGACTGGGCACAGTCAGCCATGATTTGGGCCGTGGATCAGGAGTTGATTAATGGTGTAGGCCATAATGAATTGGCATCCTATGGTCAGGCTACTAGAGCGCAGGCTGCCACGATACTGATGCGATTTACCCAAAATATGGAATAAAATGTTCCATCAGTCCCACCATATCATAAACAGAGAAGGGGAGGAGAAAATATCTTCGCTGGCCCGTCTGCACCTGTTGATGTGGTCGTTGTTTTCAATCAAGATTGCTGCAAACGAATGCCGGAGCGAAGGCGGTGGAGCTGTCTGACGAAGGGCGCAGGTTCAAGCCCTTCCAGACCGTCCTTTGCATTCCAATTTGTTGGTGCGCGGGGGATTGGATAAGCGCTTTGCACATTTACGTCTTGCCCGCCGCATGTGGATGTGTTACGATGAGAGGGAAAGCGAGGGCTTTGCCATGCATGAAAAATCACTTCTCATTGAAAGCGGCAAAAAACTGCTGCATGAGGGTTTTACTGTGGAGACATGGGGCAATATCAGTGTGCGCGGGGATGACGGTCTGGTTTACATCACGCCCAGCGGTATGAACTACGATAACTGCTCTGAAGATGACATCGTGGTTATGCGACTGGATGGAACGGTTGTTGACGGGCGCCGCGTGCCCAGCATTGAACATGGCCTGCATCGCGCTGTGTACGCCGCGCGCCCGGATGTGCACGCGGTTGTGCACACGCATCCTATCTATTCCACGGCGTTTTCTGCGATGGGGAAGAATATCCCGCTTCTTATCGACGAGGCCGCACAGGCGCTTGGCGACGAGGTGCGTACTGCGCCTTACGCACTGCCCGGTACGGAACAACTGGCCGACAACTGTGTGCAGGCGCTGGGCCAGAAGGCCAACGCATGTCTGCTGCAAAGCCACGGTGCAGTGTGTGTCGGCCGCGATATGAAAGCAGCTTTCAAGACGGCGCGCGTACTCGAAATGACAGCGGAAATTTATTACCGCATCCGCGCTATTGGCGGCAAATTCATTCCCATTTCACAAGAGAATATTGCCGCTATGCAAGAGTTTATGGCAAACCGCTATGGACAGCGGCAGTCCTTATAGGCAAAACGGAAAAGCGGACGGCCCCATGTGGGGGCCGTCCGCTTGTGCGTTTTCACGTTTTTTTCTCGAAGTATTCGGGAAACAGCTTTGCAAAGCTCTCGCGGTAGGGAGCGCGGCAGATGCCGCGCTCGGTGACAATACCTGTGATGAGCGTATGCTCCGTTACATCAAAGGCAGGGTTGAAACACGCGACTTCGGGCAGCGCCATGGGCTTTGCGTAAAACATCTCTCGAATCTCGGAAGGCTTGCGCTCTTCAATCACGATGTCGTCGCCCGTTTCGCAGGTAAAGTCAATGGTGGTTGACGGCCCCAGCACATAGAAAGGAATGCCGTAGTATTTTGCCAGAATGGCTACGCCCGATGTACCGATTTTATTGGCCGCATCGCCGTTGAGCGCCACACGGTCGCATCCCACCATGCACGCCTGCACTTTGCCCTGCTTCATCACGAGGCTGGCCATGTTGTCGCAAATCAGCGTGCACGGTATACCTGCCCGCTGCAGTTCATAGCTGGTCAGGCGTGCACCTTGTAACAGCGGCCGCGTCTCGTCGCAGTAGATGTGCAGCTTGACACCCTTCTCCTTTGCGAGAAAGAACGGGCCTTGTCCCGTGCCATAACGGCTGGTCGCCAGCGGGCCGGCATTGCAATGCGTGAGCACACCGTCACCGTCGTGGAGCAGGCTCAGGCCAAATTCCGAGATGCGGCGGCACATGTCAATGTCTTCGTCACGGATAGCAATGGCTTCCTCGTGGAGCGCTTGGCGCACCGCGGCAAGGCTTTCCGTCTGGTGCGCAAGCGCCGTGTTCAGCATGCGTGTCACCATACGATGCAGATTGACTGCCGTCGGGCGCGAAGCGTCAAGGTATGCGCCCAATTCGCGTAATTTTGCATAAAATGTATCGAAATCCACAGCTTCAATGCGGTTTGCCAGCACTGACAGCGCATATGCTGCAAAGATGCCGATTGCCGGTGCACCGCGCACCTGCAGCAGATAAATGGCATCGTACATCTGCCGGGGCGTTGTTAATGTCAGATAGACCGTCTCGTTTGGTAGTTTGGTTTGGTCAATGATGATAACCGAATTTTCGTCTCCAAATCGAATATTTTCCACGTGGGTGACGTCCTGAAGTTGCATGTCTTTGTCCTTTCCGCGCTGCATTTGCGCTGCTGTTTGTTATGGGTACCGCTTGGATTTGCAATGACAGGTGGGTTGCTGTCGGCTCGTCTAATCCTGATGCTATGTTAGCGGATAGCACCGCCGCGCAGAATTGCATTGGCAGGTTGTAGGTTTTACTTTTACCACGATGTTTGCCGTGCTATACTGAACATAGGATATTTACATTGAGAGGAGTGACCAATATGCCGATGCTGGGCGCTATTTTGACTCCACACCCGCCCGTGCTGCTGCCCGAGGTGGGCCGAGGTCGGGAAAGGGAAATCGCTGCCACCGACCGCGCTATGCGCGCGGCAGCTGAACAGGTGGCTCAGTGGAAACCTGATGTACTCATCGTGGCCTCTCCGCACACTATTTTGTACGGGGATTACTTTCACATTGCTCCCGGTAAAGCCGCTGCGGGGGATATGTCCGCGTTTGGCGCGCCGCAGGTGCGCATACAGGTTGCATACGATGCCTTGCTGCGGGATGAAATTGTGCGCCGTGCACAGCAGGCAGATTTGAAAGCCGGCACATTCGGCCAGCGTGACCCGGAGCTTGATCACGGCGTGTTGATTCCGCTCTATTTTTTGCGCAAGGCGGGCGTCACTTGCCCGATTGTGCGCATGGGCCTGTCCGGCTTTTCGCCGCTTGCGCATTACCGACTGGGGCAGTGCGTGGCGGAGGCGGTCGGGACGCTGAATCGTCGTGCGGTGTTCGTGGCGAGCGGCGACCTGTCCCACAAGCTGAAAGCCGACGGCCCTTACGGTTTTGCGCCCGAAGGACCTCAATTCGATGAGGCTGTAACGCAGGCAATGGCATCGGGCGATTTTCTGCAATTTCTTACCATGAACCCGGCGTTTTGCGAGCGGGCGGCGGAGTGCGGCCTGCGCTCTTTTCAGATGATGGCGGGCGCGCTGGATGGATTGGCCGTTGCTCCGCAGCTGCTCAGTCATGAAGGAACCTTTGGCGTGGGCTATGCGGTAGCGCTGTTCCCGGTCACAGGGCGGGATGACAGCCGCTGCTTTGCTTCTGCTTGCGTGCGGGCGCAGCGTGACCAGCTGGAGAAACGCCGCGCAGGGGAGGACACATGGGTGCGGCTTGCGCGGCTGTCGCTGGAGACCTATGTGCGCACCGGCAGTCGGCTGGAACGCCTGCCGGACGGCCTGCCGGATGAGTTGACCCGGTGCGCGGCGGGCGCGTTTGTCTCATTGCATATTGGCGGGCGACTGCGCGGCTGTATCGGCACCATTGCCCCGACGCGGGCAAATGTCGCACAGGAAATCGTGCAGAATGCAGTGTCTGCGGGCACGCGAGACCCGCGCTTTCCGCCGGTGCATCCGGAGGAACTGGACGAGCTGGAGTACAGCGTGGACGTACTGGGCGAGCCGGAGCCTGTAAACTCGCTCGACCAGCTCAATCCCAAGCGCTACGGGGTCATTGTTTCCTGTGGTACGCGGCGCGGTCTGCTGCTGCCCGCTCTCGACGGCGTGGACACGGTGGCGCAACAGGTCGACATTGCGCGACAGAAAGGCGGTATCCGTGCGGAAGAACCGTACCAAATCGAGCGGTTTGAGGTGGTGCGTCATCTATGAGCATCGCATGTGGACTTTGTTTTCATCGTTGCAAGTTGGATGTGGGGCAGGTTGGTTTATGTCGGGCCAGAGCGAACCAAGGCGGGCAGGTCGTTCCGCTGAATTACGGCAAACTCACGGCGCTCGCGCTCGACCCCATCGAGAAAAAGCCGCTGCGCCGTTTTCACCCCGGCAGCTTCGTGTTGTCGGTGGGCGGTTTTGGCTGCAATCTGCGCTGTCCGTTCTGTCAGAACGCAGAAATCGCCGCGGCGGATGCAGAAATTCCCACACGGGAATGCCCGCCCGAAGCGTTGGCGCGTGAGGCCCTTCGATTGCAGGCGCGCGGCAACATCGGCGTAGCCTACACCTACAATGAACCATTGGTCGGCTATGAATATGTGCGTGATTGCTCAGCGCTTGTACGTAAGGCGGGGCTGTGTAACGTGCTGGTGACCAACGGCACCATAGAGGAAGCGCCGTGGCGTGCGCTGCTGCCGCTGATGGATGCGGTCAACATCGACCTAAAAGGGTTTACCGAAGACTGGTATCGCACGCTGGGTGGTGATTTGGAAACGGTCAAGCGTTCCATCACGCTGGCAGCGCAGGTCTGTCATGTGGAGGTTACGACGCTGATTGTGCCGGGCGAGAACGACAGTGAGGACGAGATGCGCGCGCTGTCCGCGTGGTTATCTTCGGTAAGTCCGGATATCCCGCTGCATGTTTCCCGCTTTTTTCCGCGCCATCGCATGACCGACCGGCCGCCCACACCGGTAGAGACCGTTTACCGTCTGGCGAAAGTGGCCCGGGAGCAGCTACGATATGTGTACACGGGCAACTGCTGAACCATAGGGAGGTTATGCTTCGTCCAGCGTTAGCGTCTGTCGGGCGTTGCCGCCCAACTCTTTGAAGTCGGAGAAGAGGCAGTCGATGCGGGTTGGGTGGACGCAAATCAGATGCATGGGGCTTTTCAGCTTCCGAAGAAACGCTGACGAAATGTTTTTATATTCGGCGTGGGCCAGATACGGTTCCGAAAACGGTTCTATCAGCTCGGCTTTGCCCATCACCTGTACGCCGTGCAGCTTGCTGAACCCCTCGTACTTGTCATAGATGGCCAAGCAGACGTTAGTATTTTCGGCCAAACCGATGAACTTTTTGCCGCCTTCGGAAAACATCCAGAAGCATCCGTCATGGTAGCTGTACTCAATGGGGGTGCAGCGCACATAGTCCCCGGTTCCGGTGGCCAGCGCACAGGTATTGTTTGATTCAATATAGCTTTCCACCATGGTTTGCAGTTTGGCCTTTTCCAGCTTGACGCCGTCCGCGTCTTTTTCATCCCAGTAGCGGGCGGCCGCTTGAAGCACCTGCGCGGTGTAGTAAGATGGATTGGTTGTCTGACACATCTGGATTGCCCCTTTCTGAATAAATGTATTGTACGCCTTGCGGAAACGCGGGTCAATGCGAAGCTGACCATGATTTTCCGATATATCTAAATTATAAGGAAGATGCGGCATTGATGCAGGACTTTCCGGAAAACAGGGGAGGGTGTGACACGAAAAACGCCGAATGACGCGGCGCTGCCCATTAAACGGGCGAAATTGGCGGCTTTGGTTGGTGGAAATCTGCCCAGCATGCCGGTATACTGATAGGTAGAATACCAAATAGGGAGGACAGGTTATGCGTTTGGGAAGCAGTTTATATCACGCCCGAAAAGAGAGCGGTGTTGCGCAGGAGAATGTGGCAGAAGAGCGGGGCGTCAGCCGCCAGACCATCTCAAAATGGGAGACCGATGAGACGCTGCCGGATATCCGGCAGTCCAAGCGGCTGGCCGTGCTTTACCATATGACGCTGGACGAGCTGATTGAGTATGATTTTGACGAGCAGCAGGCGGAGCAGATGATTGACAGCATCAGTGATGAGGCGCAGGCCAGGATTGATTGGAGCAAGGTGTGGAGCAAGAAATACCCAGTGCTGGGTACCTATCACGAAAAGGTGCGTATCGGTGATTACGCGCCTGCGCTGCGCGAGATGTTGACCCAACTGCGGGTGGACTATGGTTATAATAATACGGACGCATTGCTGGTGCTGAAAGATATTCTGGCGCGCGTCTGGAAGGGGCAGATGTAGGCAAGCGACAAAAACAATATGATGCAAGGTGTTTCAACGACCCTGTACATACTGTTTTATTGTGTAACGGCTGCGGGTTTCGGTGGCCTTGCCGTACTGAATGGCACGCCTCGGGCATTCGTTGATGCAACGCAGGCATTGGTAGCACTGCTTGCTCCAAGCGGGCTTGCCATTTGCGAGTCTGATGGTGCAGGCAGGGCAGTTTTGAGCACACAGGCCGCAGCCGTTGCAGGCAGCCGTCGCGTAGAAGGCTTTGGTACTGCGGGCAAACTTGAGCATCGGTTCGGGCGCGCCTCACGCATAGACGGGAAACACCAGACCGATTTGCGTTTGGTGTTTGAGTTCGGGTATGTCGTTTGGTTTAGTGATATCATGGGCCTTATCACCAGTGAGGGCCGCGATTTGCTCCGCCGCCCATCGGGAATTGCCGGTGCCGGAAAAATAGAAAATCATGGTGTTGGCGCTCCTTGTTTTTGGATGAATCCGTTCTGAATCTATTATATAGAAATATTGTAGAGGAAAAATTCAAGTCCGTCAACGGTGCGCAGATGCAGGCAAAACAAGAACAGGGACACTGCGAATTTTTGCAGTGTCCCTGTTCTTGTTTTTTATATTTTCCTGACAGAATCATACTGCCGTTACGCGGTAAACGGTGGTGTGATGATAGGTTTCTCCGGCCGGAAGCACGACAGAGGGGAACTTCGCATGGTGAATGGCATCCGGCCATGCCTGCGTTTCCAGACAGAAGGCTGACCGCGGGCCGTAGGTGGCGCCTGCCTTGCCGGGGCTGCCGTCCAGATAGTTGGCAGTGTAGAGCTGCAAACCGGGCTGGGTGGTGCAGCACTCCAGACACAGGCCGCCGCCGACGACTTTTGCCGCCGGTTCCAGCGGGGAGACAGGCGTGGTGTGCAGCGTGAAATTGTGGTCATATCCGTTGCCCAGCGTTAACTGAGGGTGCTCCATCGCCAAGCCTTGCAGGAAATCCCGGGGTGAACGCAAGTCAAAGGGGGTGCCCTCCACCGGAATCAGGTTGCCGGTAGGGGTGCTGTCGGCATCGGTCTCGGTGATGGCATCGGCAAAAATCTGTACCTGCTGACCCTCCAGAGAGCCGTGGGCATGCCCCAACAGGTTAAAATAACTGTGGTTGGTCAGGTTGCATAGGGTATCGGCATCGCTTTTGGCCTGATAGTCCAGCGTGAGCGCGCCATCATCCGTGAGGGTGTAGGTGACTTTCACTTCCAGTGTGCCGGGGAAGCTTTCTTCGCCGGCAGGACTCACATGGGTGAGCACCAAGGCATCGTTTTCCTCCTGCGCCTTCCATACCGCGCGGTCAAAGCCGCGCAAGCCGCCATGGAGGCAGTTGGGGCCGTTGTTGGCGGCCAGAGGGTAATGGATGCCGTTCAGGTCGAAGGCCGCGCCGCCAATGCGGTTGGCCACTCGGCCTACCAAAGCGCCCAAATACTTGTCCTGTGCCTCATATTCGGCCAGACTGTCATATCCCAGCACAATATCCCGTCTGCCGTCGGGGGTGGGGACAATGAAGGAACGCAGGACACCGCCATAGGTAAGCACCTGCACAACATACTGACCGGCGCGCAGTGTCCACTGTTCCACTGCCTGTCCGTCAGCCGTTACGCCAAAGGGTTGCCGCATGAATTCTGTCATATTTTACACCTGCCTTAAGAATCGGAGGAAGGCTTCCTTGCCCTCTGGCGTGCGGGCATACACGCCGGCATGCTCCAGCACCTTGGCAAAGACTAAGCCGGTCTCCTTATATACTGCGTCAAGCGCATTCTCTGCGGTGAGCTGGTACTTATCCCGGAAACCCATAGCCCAGCTGGCGTGCGAAGCAGTGAGCGGGTCAGCTTCCAAATCCTCGCCGGAAACCAGCTTTTGTGCCACAGCGGCCAGCTCGGTTTTGAGACGGGCGGGCAAAACCGCCAGACCCATGACCTCAATCAAACCGATGTTCTCTTTCTTGATGTGGTGCAGTTCCGCATGCGGATGATACAGCCCCAAAGGATGCTCCGGGGTGGTGAGGTTGTTGCGCAGCACCAAATCCAGCTCGTAGTCGCTGCCGCGGCGACGGGCGATGGGGGTGATGGTGTTGTGCGGCTCACCGTCGGTCTCGGCGTAGATGACCGCGCTCTCATCGGTGTAGCCGCGCCACAGCGTAAGGATGCGGTCGGCCAGCTCGATGAGACGCTGTGGCTCGGCGGCGGTGATGCGGATAACCGACATGGGCCACTTGACGATACCGGCCTGCACATCTTCATAGCCGGGGAAGGAGAAGGGCGTTTCGATGGGTGCCTTCTCCATGGCGAAGGTGTAGCGACCGCCTTGGAAGTGGTCATGCGCCAGAATAGAGCCGCCCACAATGGGTAAATCGGCGTTGGAGCCTACGAAATAATGCGGGAACTGTCCTACAAAGTCCAGCAGCTTGGCAAAGCAGGCCCGGTCGATTTTCATGGGGGTGTGAACTGCATTGAAGCAGATACAATGCTCGTTGTAGTACACATAGGGGGAGTATTGCAAGAACCACGGGGAATCGTTAATCGTGATGGGAACGATGCGATGGTTCTGACGAGCAGGATGATTGACCCGACCGGCGTACCCCTCGTTTTCCGCGCACAGCAGGCAGCGGGGATAGGCCGAAGCCGGCATATTGCGGGCCGCAGCGATGGCCTTGGGGTCCTTTTCCGGTTTGGACAGATTGATGGTGATGTCCAGCTCGCCGTACTCGGTGGGTGCTTTCCACTGCACATCCTTTGCGATGCGGTCGCGGCGGATATAGTTGGTATCCTGACTGAAGCGGTAATACCAATCGGTGGCCTTTTCCGGGCTTTCCTGCCGCAGGGACTGGAACGTGTCGATGACCTGCGCGGGGCGGGGGGTAAGCACGCCCATCAGTGCGGTATCAAACAAATCGCGGTAGACGATGGAGTTTTCCTCCAAAACACCCCGCGCATGCGCGTCGTCCATAAGAGCGTCCAGCACGGCGGGCAAGTCGATATCTTCCGGCATTTCTGCTTCGGGGGGCGTGTAGCTGTCCAGCTTGAGTACGCCCAGCAAAGCGTTTGTCGCCCAGATTTCCTCACAGGGCTGGATAAGACCTTTGCGCAGCGCATAGGTCACCAGCATGGCAATGGCTGTATCACGTTCCATGCTCAACCCTCCGTATAGCCGTGGGGATGGCTCTTGTGCCAGGCCCAAGCGGAGGCTACGATGGTGGACAAATCATTGTATTCCGGTTTCCAGCCCAGCACTCGAACCGCTTTTTCCGAGGAGGCGATGAGCTGCGCCGGGTCGCCGGCCCGGCGGGGGGCCATTTTAGCGGGAATCGGATGGCCGGTGACTTCACGGGCCACGTCAATAACCTCCTTGACGGTGAAGCCTACGCCGTTGCCCAGATTGAATACGTTGTTTTCTCCGCCGTTCATCAGGTAATCCAGCGCCAGAATATGCGCCTGCGCCAAATCGGTGACGTGGATGTAGTCGCGGATACAGGTACCGTCCTTGGTGGGGTAATCGTCGCCAAATACACTGACCATTTCGCGCTGGCCCAGAGGCACTTGCAGGATAATGGGAATCAGATGGGTTTCCGGATTGTGTGCCTCGCCGATTTTGCCGGAGGCATGCGCGCCACAGGCGTTGAAGTACCGCAGGGCCACATATTTCAGGCCGTGCGCCCGGGATACCCAACCCATCATGTGCTCCATGTCCAGCTTGGTCTGGCCGTAGCAGTTGGTGGGGCAGGTGGTGTCGTCCTCCAGAATCGGAACGCGCTCCGGCTCGCCGTAGGTAGCGGCGGTGGAGGAGAAAACGATTTTGTCGATGCCGTGCGCCACCATGGACTGAAGAAGCACCATGGTGCCGTGGAGGTTGTTGTCGTAATACTTGAGCGGGTCGGACATGGATTCGCCAACCTGAGAGGAGGCGGCAAAATGGATGACGCCGTCGATTTGCTCTGCTTCAAACAGTGCGTCCAGCGCCTTCCGGTCGCGGATATCCAGCTGATAGAACTTTGCCTTGGGATGGACCGCGGCACGGAAGCCGGTTTGCAGATTGTCGGCTACCACGACCTCCCGGCCCGCGTCGATTAGCTCATATACCGTATGGGAGCCGATGTAGCCGGCTCCGCCCAGCACTAAAATTGCCATGTTACAGGTGCGCTCCTTTCACATTAACACAGTCATATGGTTTAAGACCAGAGTACGGTACCGCCCACCGGCCGGATGCGCAGCACATGGCAGCAACCGGCGCCCAGCGCGCCCTCGATTTCACTGCGGAACGCGGCGAGAATGTTTAGCGGGACAAAGGCCTGAATGGTGCCGGCAAAGCCGCCGCCATGCACGCGGCAGGCACCGCGGCCTTGCAGCGCCCGCTGCGCCACCGTCAGGGCAACCGCCATAGCCTGCTCCTTCACCGCTCCGGCAGGGGTGATGTCCTGTAGCTGTTCCCAAGAGGAATGGCCGGACTGATTGACCAGTGCGAGGAAGGTATCCATATCGCCCGTGGCCAGTGCGTCGGCTTGCTCTGCTACGCGCTGGTTGTCGGCAAGGAAGTGCAGGGCGCGCAGCACGGCACGGTCGCCCACCGCTTTGCGCAGCGCAGGCAGATTACCGAGCACATCGGATTCTTCCACCTCACGCAGCACCTCTTTGCCAAAGAAAGCAGCCACCGTTTTCATCTCTCTGGGGACGGCGGCGTATTCGTCCGTCAAATCCGCGTGGTCTGCACCGCAGTCGATGATGCACAGCGCATAGCCCAAGCTGTCCAGATCCACTTGCAGCGCCCGCACAACCGGAGCCGCAGGGTCGGCAAAGTCAATCGTCACGGCGCCGCCGACCGAGGAGGCGGTCTGATCCATCAGTCCGCAGGGCTTGCCGAAAAAGATGTTTTCCGCCTTTTGTCCCATCTGCGCAATCGTTACCGGGTCGAGTTCATCCCGGCAGAACAGGTGGTTCTCGATGACGCCCAGCAGCACTTCACATGCGGCCGAGGAGGACAGGCCTGAGCCGGGCAGTACGCTGGATGTGGCATACACATCAAAGCCTGCTACGGTATAGCCGTGCTCGGCAGCCTGAGCTGCCATACCGCGCACCAAAGCGGCGGTGCTTTCCTTCTCTTCCTCCTTAGGCTTCAGCGTGTCCAGCGCTACCTCCACCATGGGCCAGCCTTCCGACTGGAAACGGATGGTGTTCGTGCCGTTTGGAGTAGCACATGCTAAAAAGTCCAAGTCGACTGCGCCGGCCAAAACACGGCCGTGCTGATGGTCGGTGTGATTGCCGCCGATTTCCGTACGCCCGGGGGCAGAACACAGGGCAACCGGGGTGTCGTCGCTCGCTCCAAAACTTTGCTGGAACTGATTCAGTACGTTTGCGATCCGCTGCCGTGCGGCAGCCAGATCGTCATACAACAGGTGCGACAGCGTTTCGTTTAATTCTCCGGCATCCAGTGCGCGGCGTACATCGCCTAATTTTTGCATGGTTGTCTTCACTCCTTTTCGCCCCGGCTGACCGGGGCACTGTTTTCAAATACAGTGTCAAATTTTCGGTTAGTGTAACAGAAAGCCGCTGCAAGCAGGCGGGGCCTTTATAGTTGCCTTGCAGCGGCTTTTCGTTTGTATCAGAGGGTTGCTTATTTCTTCTGCACGTACTTCAGGCAGTCCAGCATAACGGCTACCAGAATGATGATGCCGGAGAATACGAACTGCAGGTTGGTGTCGATACCCAGCGTGGTGAGCGAGTAGGTCAGCGCGGTGAAGATGAATACACCGACGACAACGCCGGAGATCTTACCGATACCGCCGGTAAACGAGATACCGCCGACTACGCAGGCCGCGATGGCGTCCATTTCCCAGCCTTGTCCGTAAGCTGCGGAACCCGAGCCAACCATACGGATGCATTCCAGCCACGCGCCGAAACCGTACAGGATACCGGCCATGACGAACGCGCCTACAGTGACCCAGAATACAGAGATACCGGATACGGAAGCGGATTCCGGGTTACCGCCTACTGCGTAAAGGTTTTTGCCGAACGTGGTCTTGTTCCAGATAAACCACACGATGACTACCGCGGCAACCGCCCACAGGATGATGGTGGGGAAGTTGTTGATGCGGGGGATAATCATGTTGGGGATGCTCGGGTCGATGGCACCGAAGGATACGCCCTTGGTGGAATAGGTGACCAGACCGAAGATGACCAGCATGTTAGCCATGGTGGAAATGAAGGGATGCATTTTGAATTTCGCCGTAAAGAAGCCGGCGATGGTGGTGAATACCGTGCACAGCACGATGCACACAATTAGGGCCAGGAACACGCGGACAATTGCCGGCAGGCTGGTAAAGTCAAAAATATGACCGAACACCGAGCCAGTGTTGATGCCCTGATGCATAACAATGGTTGCCGCCGTCATACCCATACCTACCATACGGCCGATGGACAGGTCGGTGCCGGCGAGCAGGATGAGGCCCGCAACACCCAATGCCAAGAACATTCTGGGCGAGGCCTGCTGGAGAATGTTCAGCACGTTGTTGACCGTCAGCAGCTGTACGTTCTTCACCAGCGGGGTGATGATACACAGGGCGATGAAGATGATGATGATGGCGATGTACAGGCCGTTTTTCAACAGGAAGTCACGGCGGTTGAAGGTGTACTTGTAGTTCTCCCAACGCTGTGCCATGGACTCGCCAAAGGTGAATCTGGACATGCGCAGCAGGTCGATAAGGTGGAACTTGTGTTCAAAGGCGGCATGCTGCCGGTCCTTGATTTCCTGCAGGTTCTTGATTCGCTGCATTTTCGCGTCGAAAAGTCGGTTCTTGTGGACGTACTTTTCATCCTTGATTTCATGCGCGTCGCTGAGCTTGGACATCGTGTTCTGGTGCTCCTGATTCAGCTTGGCGACCGCCAGACGGTAATTCTCTTCAGCCAGCACCTTTTCATCCTTGCAGCTGGCAATTACCTTCTGATAGTAATCCGAATCAAAGTGGGCCTTTAAGTAGTTCTCTGCGTCGGCAATCAGCTTGGCGACTGCGTCCTTGTTTTTGTTTTCGACTGCTTTGGCCTGCTCCAGTGCTGCCTGAAGCTCCTGGATTCTGGCGGTTTTCTCCTGTGCGGTGTAGATTTTATCCCGCTTCAGGCTGTCAATGGCGCTTTGGATTTCGATTACCTTATCGGTGCCGTCCTCACGCAGGGCATTGATTTGGTCCTGAATTTTGCCGACATATTCGTCGATGGGCTGGCGAAGCTGTGCTTCCTGCTCAGCCGTAAGAATTTTTGTACTTGTTGATACCATAAGCGATTTCTCCTACTACAGGTATTTTGCGCTAAGCCGCAAAAGCTCTTCCTGATTGGTCTCTTTGGTGTTTACGATGCCGGAGAGATGCCCGTTGGACATAACACCGATGCGGTTGGTAATGCCGAGTATTTCCGGCATTTCAGAAGAGACGACGATGATGGTCTTGCCGCGTTTTGCCATTTGGATGATTAGTTCGTAAATCTCATATTTGGCACCGACGTCGATGCCTCGCGTGGGTTCATCCATCATAAAGACTTGAGGCTCCCGCTCCAGCCACTTGCCGAAGATAACCTTTTGCTGGTTGCCGCCGGACAGGCTGGAAATCATATCGTCAGGTCCCATGCACTTGGTGTGCATAATCTTGATTTCTTTGTTGGTAGCCTTAATCATCTGGGCATCGGATAAGGCCAGACCGGTCTTATACTGATCCAGATTTGCAATGGTTGTATTAAAGGTAAGGTCACACTTGAGGAACAGGCCGTTGGCCTTGCGCTCCTCGGTAATCATAGCGAAGCCGTGTTCAATGGCCTCTCTGGCGCAATTGAAATTCATCAGCCGGTTTTTGAAGTAGACGCGGCCTGCTGCACGGGTGCGCACGCCGAAAATCGTCTCCAGCAGCTCGGTACGTCCGGCGCCAACCAGACCGTACAGACCGAAGATTTCGCCCTCCTTCACATCGAAGGACACGTCCTGTAGATAGGGGGCGTACTTGGTGGAGAGGTGCTGTACCGACAAAATCGTGTCTCCCGGTGTGTTGTCCACAGGCGGGAAGCGGCTCTCCAGCGAGCGGCCTACCATGGCGGTAATCAGCTCGTTCATGTTGGTCTCCGTAGAGGGCTTGGTCATAACCAGATTACCGTCGCGGAGCACGGAAATCTCGTCGCAAATCTCGAAGATTTCGTCCATTTTGTGCGAGATGTAGATGAGGGCAATGCCTTGCTCCTTCAGCATCCGCATCATTTCAAAGAGTTTATCGACCTCCTGTACCGTCAAAGAGGAGGTAGGCTCATCCAGAACAATTACCTGAGAGTTGTAGGAAATTGCTTTGGCAATTTCACACATCTGTCGTTGGGAAACGGACATGTTCCGCATGGGTTGGGTCAGGTTGACCGTCATGCCCAGCTTGCGGAACAGTTCCGAAGCTTTCTTTTTCATCCTGCCTTCGTCGACCACGCCCACGGAATTGGTGGGGTAACGGCCCAGAAACAGGTTGTCAATCACGTTGCGCTCCAGACACTGATTGAGTTCCTGATGCACCATGGCGATTCCGTTCTCCAGCGCATCCTTCGGGCCGGAGAAGTTGATTTCTTTGCCGTTCAAAAAGATTTTTCCTTCGTCCTTCTGATAGGTGCCGAACAGGCACTTCATCATCGTCGACTTACCGGCGCCGTTTTCGCCCATCAGCCCCATGACCGTCCCGCGCTTGACATCCAGATTGATGTGGTCCAGCACGCGGTTTCGGCCGAAGGACTTACTCATGCCGCGGATTGACAGGACAATATCGTTTTTTGCATCTGCCATTCTCGTTTCTCCCGTTTATGCAATATTGACCGATTGGGCGGATTGGATTGAATCCACCCTGCTTGCTTGGAAAAACGCCATTAGGGAGAAGTCCTTCATCCGTATGGAGAATCGCTTCTCCTAAGACGGAGAATTCCTTCTCCCTAATAGCATTCGGTGTTACTTGTTGTTCAACTTGAAAGAGGTTTCTGTTCGGATTACTGGTTCAGCAGAGCGGTGTAGGAAGCAGCATTGTCGGTCTTAACCATGTTGATGGCGAAGGCGTCATATGCGCTCGGGTTGCTCAGACGGTTGGTGATGTTAGCCTCGGTCTGGCCGTCGCCGCCGATGTACTCTACCTTCAGGTTGAGCAGGTCGTCATAGTTCTGCAGCAGCGGCTGGTAAGTAGCGCTCAGGAAGTTATCCGCAGCGTTGTAGATGTTCAGCCATACGCTCTTTTCGGGATGGGCGGAAGCATCCAGCTGGTTGCTGACAGGCTCGTAAACCTTGGTGGAGTCGGTGAAGTCGGTGTAGTTGTCAGCGGTGACAGCTACGTTCAGAGCGTAGTAGGAGCGAGCGGACTCGTCGTAGTAGTAAACGTCGTCGCTCAGTACGTTGCCGGCGTCATCCTCGGTGCCGATACCGGTGTCGATATCCACGCCGTCCAGAGCGTTACGCAGTACGCGGAGGGTCAGGTAAGCCTGAACGTCAGCGTGCTGGCTGATGGTGCCGCCGTAGCCTTCTGCGATAGCAGCGACTGCGTCAGCGTTGGCGTCATAGCCGAAGGTCGGAACCTTGTTGGACTTGGACCAAGCGTTGAACATGGACATGCCCATGCCGTCGTTGTTGGAAGCGACGATGTCGATCTGGTCGCCGAAGGAGGAAGCCCAGGTGCCGATGGCGTTACCGGCAGTAGCAGCATCCCAAGTTGCACCGGCGGAGTTCTTCATTTCCTGAGAAGCCAACTCACGGACGATGTAGGTCTTGCCGTTGACTTCCAGAGAGCCGTCCTTAACAGCGGTAGCAGAGCCGTCAGCATTGCTGCCTACGGGGTCGCTGTTGATGGCGCCGTTGGTTTCAACGGCAGTACCCAGAGCCGCGCGCACGCCGCGGGTACGGGCGATGGAGTCGTTGTGGCCGATATCGCCGATGGCCAGTACATAACCGATGATGCCGTCGCCGTTGCGGTCGATGGTGTCGATGTTAGCTTTCACGTAGTCCAGAATCATGGTGCCCTGGAGTTCTGCGCCCTGGTTGGCGTCAAAACCTACGTAATAGGTGTTTTCGTTGAAGTTCAGAGCGGTCATATCCAGTTCACCGGTGGAGCTGTTGGAAGGCTGGCGGTTGAACCACACTAAGGGCTTATCCTTGTTGGCGACCTCTGCCGTCTCTGTGCCGCTGTCGTTCTGCGTATCGTCGGAAGCGTTGCCGCCCGAAGAGCAGGCTGCCATGCTGACCATCATCGCGGCAGCCAGGGTAAGCGCGAGTACCTTTTTCTTCATAATGATTCTCCTTTTCTCCTTTTGAATTGGGAGGGACATTCTGCTGAAGTTCCTTCCTGCTTGCTTTCATTTTATGGGAAAGGATGCGGAAAAACAAGGTAAAAAATCACCGCAGAAGGTGTAAATTTCATTGAAAACTATCATAAATTGAAAATATTTCTTGATAAATTTATGCAAAATGCATAAATCAGTGTGAGTCGAACGCGAACAGAACCTTTTGGCTGTCCACTTCGAAGAGATTGCTCCGGTCCACGATTTGAGTGGAGGTGTCAACAATGCGCTCCATCTCGCCGGCCTGTCCGGCGAGCAGCCGATAGGCGCTTTCCACGCCCAGATAACCCATGGCATACGGGTTCTGCACGACAAGTGCATCCACCGAGCCTTCCTGCAAGCCGTCTACCGTGGCCACATTGGAGTCGAAGCCCACCAGAAAGACCGATTCGGATAGTCCCATTTGCTCCACAGCTTGGGCTGCGCCGACGCTGGTAGGTTCGTTAAAGGCCAGCAGTACGTTGATTTCCGGGTGAGCCGTCAGCAGCGAAGCCGTGTCCCTTTTGGCGTGGCTGGCCTCCGCCAGCGTGTTGATGACGCTGACGACCTCGGCGCGGCCGCTGTCGGAAAATACATCCAGCGCACCCTGTTCTCGCTCTTGCCCGTTGGCGCTGCTGATGTCGTAGTTGACGATGCCAATCCGCAGCGTGCCACCGACCCGTTCCAGAGCGGCCTGCGCCGCCATCTGACCGGCGGCGTAATTATCGGTGCCGATATAGGTGCTTACCGCTTCCGAGGCCACGTTGCTGTCGATGGCTACGATTTTTGCGCCCTCCTTGGCGGCAGCGTCAATAGCAGCGGCGTTGTTTTCGTAGTCAATGGCGGAAAAAACAATGGCTTCGGCGCCTGCACTGACCGCATCGGCTACCATTTGATTCTGGGCCTCGTAGTCCTCCTCGGTATCCGGGCCGATGATGGTGAGATTCAGATTATATTCGGTTGCGGCGGCCTCCGCACCGGCAAAGACAGACAGCCAGAACTCGGTCTGTGTGGATTTGACCACCAAAGCGACGGTATGCTGCTGAGAGTAATCGGTGCTCCCCGCGCAGCCGCATAAAAGCACACAGAGCAGAGCCGCCCATATCGTGACCCATCTATTTCGCCTCATAATCCCCCTCCTGTATCTTGGGCATGCGGATTTCCACACAGGTCCCCACGTCTGGTTCGCTGGTAATGTGCAAACCATACTGCTTGCCAAAATAGATTTTCAAACGGTCGTTGACGTTTCGGATACCGATGCCGGTGCGGTCCTTGGGTCCGTGCTCCAGAATGGAATGGATCAGTTCATCGCTCATACCCACTCCGTTGTCCCGGACGTTGAATACGATATCCTCGCCGTCCTGACGCACCTGCACGGTGATGCAGCCCTCATCCACCAGCAGGTCAAGACCATGGTTGATGGCGTTTTCGATGATAGGCTGTAGGGTGATTTTGTTGCAGTAATAGTCCAAACACGCGGGATCAACATCAAATTCATAGGTAAATTGGTTCTTGTAGCGGTATTTTTGAATTTGCAGATAGCTTTCGGCGTGTTCAATTTCTTTGGCGATGGGGATAAGCTCGTGCCCTTTGCTGATGCTGATGCGGAACAGCCGGGCAAGGGCATGAATCATTTTCACTGCGTCGGTATTGCGGCCCTGTTCGCACATCCAGGCGATGGAATCCAAGGTGTTGTATAAAAAGTGGGGGTTGATTTGGGCTTGCAGGGCCTTGAGCTCGGTTTTGCGCAGATTGACCTCTTCCTCCCGCACGGTGCTCATAAGGCGTTGAATGCGGAGCACCATATGCTCGAAGGAACCGGACAGCTCCTGCACTTCGCGGGTGCCCCCTACGGGTCGGTAGGTGAATTGGTCGGCGTCGGTTTCAAAACGCTCCATGGCATCGGCCAGCCCACGAAGCGGGCGGGCCAGCAGCCGGGAGAGAAGAAAACTCGTCAGAACTGCGGCTGCCAACAGCGCTGCACCCAACACAAGGGACAGACGAATCATCTCGCTGACGCTGCGGTTTACCAGCTCGTCCACGTAGCTGACGCCAACCACCCGCCAATCGCTGCCCACTACACTGGTGACGGAATAAATCACTGTGTCGTCAGCATAGGAGCCGTCAGCAAAAGCGGCCAGAGCCGTGGTGTCCTCGGATTTCAGGCCCGCGTACAGCAGCTGCTGCTGGGGATGGTAGACAATGTTACCCTCCTTGTCCATGAGAAAGCAGTAGCCGCGCTGGCCGATGCTCACGTTGTTGATATAGGAGGAGATGCTGGAAAAGCTCAGGTCCAGCGAAATCCATGCGGTCTGGTTGCCGGACTCCAGCGGGGCGGTCATGGTGACTACCCAGGGATAATAGCCTTCGAAAATGCTCTCTACGTGAGGAGCGGTCATATAAGCGCCGCCGGAAGCGCGGGCGCGGTCCAAATCAAAGGAGAGATTCTGGTAAATGACCTCCCGCGGCTCCCGGTCAAGGCACCAGCAGTCCAGCAGTTTGCCGGAGGGCGAGTAGCCCGTCACCGCCACCACGTCCGGGCGGAAGATGAGAAAGGCGTTCAAAAGCTGATTTCGGTCGTCTGAATTATCCAAAATCGACCATTCCACCAAAGACATGGCCTGCTCCATGTCCTCCAGATAGTTGCCGACCGTATTGGATACTTGGGAAACCGCTTGTGAGCTGGTGGTCAGGGCGTTTTGCACCATGGCGCTGCGATAGCGGTTGAGAAAGAGGAGGATGCAGCAGCACAGGATAACCGTTACCACACCCACCACGATGGAAACCAGAATGGTGGTGATACGCAGTCCTGTGCGGGAGACACCGCCTTTCACATTGTCTCACCTGCCTTTTCCCGGTCCAGTCTGCGGCGCATCGTGCTGGGGGATTCCCCGCAGTATTTTTTAAAGCAATAGCTGAAATAGTGCTGGTCTATGTAGCCGCACCGCTGGGCGATTTCCTGAATTTTTAAGGGGGAGGAGATGAGCAGTTCTCTGGCGGCTTCCATCCGCTTGCGGATGAGGATATTGATGAAGGTTTCCCCGGCATATTTTTTGATGCAGGCAGAGAGGTGGTTAGGGCTGACGCTCAGCATCCCGCTGAGAGACACCAGAGAGAGGTTGGCATCCATATAGTGCTGGTTGAGCGCTTCCATGGCCCGCTTGCACAGCAGCTCGCCGCCCTTGACGGCTGGGGACAGGTCGCTGATGAACTGTACGCCGCTCTCGGTTCGCTCGCCCTGACGGAGGGCCTCCATCGCTTCCCGATAGGCGTCGTGGAGGCTGGTCAAATTCCGTGTCGCACGGCTGATGCCGATGCGGCAGCATTTGCCCAGCACGCGGTCGGCCATTTGCGGGATTTCATCAGCCAGAATGTGAAGATATTTGTCGAAATCGGAGGGATTGCCCAGCAGCACGGAAATCACCTTGCCGGACGCAAAAAAATGGGCGCCGCGCAGGTATTTGGTCGCCAGACGGTTCACGGAAGCCACAAAGGAGGGGGCGGTGCAGTTGCCACCGTCCGTTTCCAGCAGGGTGGACACCATCACGACGTAGCAGGGACGGTCGTCCATATCCCGCAGCAGGCCGCACTGTCGGGCATAGGCCTTAGCGCGCGCCTCGCCGTCCGGCTCGATATAGTCGTCCAGCACCAGCGACATCAGCATTGTGGTTTGGAGGTCCAGACCGCCGGGATTGGGGGATGCCTGTCGGAACATGGCGAACTGGGTGTCAATCTTCTTGTGGATATTTTGCAGCTCCCGGCTCAGTCCTTCCATGGTCAGAGGTTTGAGCATATAGCTGATGATGTTGTACTGAATTGCCTGCTTGGCATATTCGAAATCGTCATAGCCGCTGAGAAAGGCAATGTTGGTGGCAGGGCGAATCTCACGCACCTGCCGGGCAAGCTCAATGCCCGAAATGAAGGGCATCCGGATATCGGTGAGCAGCAGGTCAGGCTCGTGTTCTTCCACCATCTGCAAGGCGTCCAACCCGTTGCTGGCGCTCCCCACCAGACGGAAGCCGTAGTCCTCCCAGGGAATCATGGTGCAGACAGCTTCCCTCAATTCATCCTCATCGTCTGCGACAATCACGGAGTATACCGTTTTAGCGGCCATTGCGCCATCCGTCCTTTCCTTGCCAAGGCAGTATTTGGGGGTTCTGATTTGCAAGTATTATACCAAATTTCACCCGGTCCCGCAAAACAATTTCTGACACAATAGACAACAGGCCTGCCGAGAAATCCTCTCTGGCAGGCCTGAAATGGTGGCATATGGGAAGGAATGCGATAAAACTGCACCAAATGCGTGCATTAGGGCTGAAAACATGACTGCTTCAGCAGCTTTACAAGTTCTTCCGGCTTGGGTACCTTGCCCAGCACCACCGGTTTTCCGTTGACCATCAGCGCGGGGACGCGCATCACGCCGTAACCGGCAATTTGCGCCATGTCGGTCACGTATTCCACGTTGACATCCAGCCCCATACTGCTAACTGCTGCTTTGGTGTTTTCCAGCAGAGCGTGGCAGGATGCGCAGCCGGTGCCAAGCACCTGAATAGAAAGCGTGCCTGATACGGCTTTGACCGGTTCAGCTGCGGGTGCATCGACCGTAGTGCCGCTGCATTGGCAGGTGCAGACGGGCGTGGCCTCGTTTGCGGTCTTTTTCTTTCCAAAACCAAACAGTCCCATGATAAAAAACCTCCTGTATAGCATTATTTAAGTTTGGGATGGCAGATAAACAATCCAAGACAACTGCTTTATAGCCTTAAATCAGAAAATACTGAAAGAAATTAAACAAATAGCCGACAATGATGATGCCAACGGTGCAGATACCGATGAATGCCGCGAGCAAGCGGGGCTTTACCGCTTTTTTCAGCATAATCAGGGAGGGCAGGCTCAGCGTGGTGACCGCCATCATAAAGGACAGAATCGTACCGAGCCCCGCGCCCTTAAACAGCAGGCTTTCCGCAACGGGGATGGTGCCGAAAATGTCGGCGTACATCGGAATTCCCACCACCGTCGCCAGAATGACGGCAAAGGGGTTGTGGCTGCCCAAAACGGTTTCGACCCATGCCTGCGGGATGGCGTTATGGATGACCGCGCCGATACCGACGCCGATGAAAATGTAGGGCGCAACCTTTTTGATGGTGCCGAGCAGCTGCGCCTTTGCATAGGCGATGCGGTCGCGGCGGGTAAGTGAGTCGGCTTCGGTTTGCATGTGCGGAGCGTTCTTGATAAAATCCTCCACATAACGTTCCATTTTCAGCTTTTCCAGCAGTGTTCCGCCGACAATCGCAATCACCAGACCGAGCAGGACATATACAACCGCAACTTTGGCGCCGAAAATGCTCATCAGCAGCACCAGAGAGCCAAGGTCAACCATGGGGGAGGAGATGAGAAAGGAGAAGGTGACGCCTACCGGCAGGCCGGCGCTGGTGAAGCCCATGAAAATGGGGATAGATGAGCAGGAGCAGAAGGGCGTCACCGTGCCCAGCAGCGCCGCGACGGTGTTTGCACCGATGCCGTGGAACCGCCCTAAAATCTGTCGGGTGCGTTCAGGGGGAAAGTAACTTTGGATATAGGAGATACCAAAAATCAAGACCGACAGCAGAACAAAAATTTTGATGGTGTCATACAGAAAGAATTGCAGGCTGCCGCCCAAGATGCTGGCCGGTTCCAAACCGGCAGCTGTCAGCCCTTTCCCGATGAGGCTGTTGAGCCATTTCATGCCTAAAATCTGGTCTTGAAAAAACAGCCAGATTGCGCTTGGTGTTTCCATACATGCTTCTCCTTTGGTTGGATAAATTGTTCGAAATTTTTCGATTTGAAAGCCGGAAGAAAAGCCATCGTTCGGGCGATGGCTTTTACGCTTTGCAGGCGCAGTCCGTTTGCAGGCAGTCGTGTTTTTGCGTCAGCTCCGCGAGCAGTTGTTTTGCTCTTTGGCTGCCTTGGTCGCTGATGGCATAATGCGTCCATTTCCCTTCCGTGCGACCGACGACAATACCGGAATCGCACAGGATTTTCATATGGTAGGAAAGTGTGGACTGGCTGATATGCAGGTTTTCCAGCAAAACGCAGGCGCACTTTTCTCCGCTGCGGAGCAGCTCCAGAATCTGAAGCCGGTTGACATCACAGAAGGCCTTGAATACCTTTGCATCCGCTGTGTGATCTCGCACGTTGACTGCTCCTTTCAAATTTAATTTATTCGATTTGATAAAAGCATATACCATAAATCGAAAAAAGTCAATATGAAATGCAGCGATTAAAAAGTTGCGTCACCTTGGTTCGGCGTGTGTTTGGATACTTTGTGCAGGTTGTCCTGCGGGAGGCATTTTCAGCTTCATTTCAGCAAAGTTTTATATTATGATAGAGATACTACAAAAGCGTGGTGAAGAGCGTTGAAAATCCTGATTATTGAAGATGAAAAGCTGTTGGCAGATTCCATTGGGGAGCTTCTCAAAGGCAAGGGGTTTGACGTGGAAATGGTCTATGACGGCGAGACCGGGGCGCAATATGCGGAGTTGGGAGTCTACGATCTGCTGATTTTAGATGTCATGATGCCGAAGATGAACGGATATGAGGTGGCGCGGCAGGTGCGTGCCAAGCGGCTGGGTACGCCGATTTTGATGCTAACGGCGCGGTCGGGGTTGGAGGATCGCATCACCGGGCTGAACGCTGGGGCGGACTATTATCTCACCAAGCCGTTCGATACCAGAGAACTGTTGGCCTGCATCAACGCGCTGCTACGCAGGCAGGGTGCGCAAGTGGATGAAATCACGTTCGGCAACACTTCGCTCGACCTTGCTTCTGCAACATTGGTTTGCGGCACGAACAGCATTCGTCTGTCTGCCAAGGAGTTTGATATCATGCGGTTTTTGTTGCAGGCAGGCGAGCGCAATCTCTCCAAAGAGGTGATTCTGGCAAGGGTATGGGGCTTTGACTCGGATGCAGTGGAAAACCATGTGGAAGTGTATATTGGCTTTTTGCGGAAAAAACTGGCCGGTATCGGCTCCAATATCCGCATTGAGGCTATCCGCAGGTTGGGATACCATCTGGAGGTGCGTGACGATGATTAAAAAACTGCGGCTGAAATTCGTTTTAATCAATATGAGCATTGTCACGATTCTGCTTTGCATTATTTTGGGGTTGGTGTTCTATTTTACCAGTGCCAATTTGGAGCAGGAGAGTCTCAGTATGATGCGGAACATTGCCGCGCAGCCGTTTCGGTTGGATACGCCGGAGGAACGCGGCGAGGATGTGCGCCTGCCGTTTTTTGCGTTGCGTCTGGGAGCAAACGGCGATTTGCTGGCTACAGGCGGTGGGTATTATGACCTGTCGGACGCGGCCTTTCTGGATAGCCTGATTGACGCGACGTTTGCCACGCCCAAGCAGTTTGGCGTGCTTTCGGAATACAATCTGCGATATTACCGCGTGGACACGCCGCTCAGTCAATGTCTGGTGTTCGCAGATATTTCGAGCGAGCGCGCAACCCTTAACGGCCTGGTCAAAACCTGCTGCATCATCGGAGTGGTCGGTTTCCTGCTGTTTTTGTGGGTCAGCATCCTGCTGTCCAAGTGGGCGGTGCGCCCAGTGGAGCAGGCGTGGAAGCAGCAGCGGCAATTTGTCGCGGCGGCATCGCATGAGCTGAAAACGCCGCTGACCGTGATCATGACCAATGCGGAATTGATGCAGAGTCCGACGTATGACGAAAGCAAGCGGGAAAAATTCCTCGGCAGCATTTTGACGATGTCCGGACAGATGAAGCGGCTGATTGAGCAGATGTTGGAGCTGGCGCGGTCGGATAACGCGGAAACCAAAACGGTATTTGCCGAGGTGGAGCTTAGCCGACTGGTGACGCAGACCGTGCTGCCGTTTGAATCTGTGTTTTTTGAAAAGGGATTGACGCTCACGACGGATGTGGAGGAAAGCGTCCGCGTGGCAGGCGACCAAACCCAATTGCGCGAACTGGTGGAGATTTTGCTGGACAACGCGCAGAAGTATGCTGGAGAAAAGGGCCGCGTATGGGTTGCGCTGCGAAAGCGCGGCAAGAGCCGCTGTGTTCTGACAGTGGCGGATGAGGGAGAGGAAATTCCTCCCGAAGCGCTGCAAAATCTGTTCAAGCGCTTTTATCGTGCCGATCCGGCGCGCAGCCGGTCGGGCAGCTTCGGGCTGGGGCTCTCCATTGCGGAAAGCATTGCCATACAGCACCGGGGAAAAATCTGGGCGGAAAGCAAGGACGGAATCAACCGCTTTTCCGTGGAACTGCCCTGTTTATCCGTGTAAAAGGGAAAAGGGGAAGCCTTCGTGCAAGGCTTCCTCTTTTTTGATGCGACTTTCAGCATGGTTTCAGCTTGGGCCGCTACAATATCCTTGCAAACCGATGCGCGCTGGCGCATCGTTTAACGAGGAGGTCAAGCATGATATCAGTGGAACCTCTCACGAAATGCTACGGCGATTTCATGGCGGTTGACGATCTTTCCTTTGAAATAGAGGAAGGTCAGGTATACGGATTCCTTGGGCCAAACGGCGCTGGCAAGTCCACCACCATGAATATTATGACCGGCTGCCTTTCTGCGACAAAGGGGCATGTCAAAATCGACGGCTATGACATTTTTGAGGAGCCGGGTGAGGCGAAAAAACGCATCGGCTATCTGCCGGAGCAGCCGCCGCTCTACATGAACGAAACGCCGGTGGAATATCTGCGTTTTGTGGGGGAGGCCAAGGGGCTGCGCGGTGCGGAGCTGGAGCGGCAGGTAGCGGAGGTGGTCGAGCAGACCAAAATCCAGGAGGTTACCTACTGCGCGGACGACGTGTATTTTACGCAGCAGGACGGAGAGACCGTGCCGCTGGATACCGCGCGTGTGGACAGCTACTTGCAGGCTATTGGAGAGCTGGATTTGAGCAACTATATGACCTATTGCGGCATCGGGAAGTGCTTTCCGCGGATTTTGCCGACATCAATCAGGTGGATATTACGCTCGAGGGTGAAACCTATACCATCACGACCGACGGAGACGCGGATGACAGAACCTATTCTTTCGGAGAGGAAGAAATCGACATTACGGGGTTCCGGGATGCCTTGGAGGCGCTCAGCGCAAACAGCTTTACCGATGAGCAGCCCGAGCAGAAAGAAGAAATCAGCCTGACGGTGCATCTGGATAACGAAAACTATCCGAGCGTCAGCATTGCGCTCTACCGGTATGACGGCAACAACTGTCTGTCGGTGGTGGATGGAAAACCGGTTTCGCTGGTCGGACGCAGCTATGTGGTCGACTGGATTGAAGCGGTCAATGCAATCGTTTTGAACTAACCGAAATTGTGATAGAAACAGACAAAGGACTTGCCGACTGCATTTGCAGGCGGCAAGTCCTTTTTGGTCACGGGTTGGATATGGATTTATGCTTCAATCTGCGGCATCAGGTTGGCAAGTTCCAGTGCGGCAATGGCGGCATCCGCCCCCTTGTTGCCGGCCTTGGTGCCCGCGCGCTCGATGGCCTGCTCAATGTTTTCGGTGGTCAGCACGCTGAAGGTGGTCGGCACGCCGGTTTGCAGGTTGACTTGCGCCACGCCCTTGGACACCTCGTTGCAGACATAATCATAATGCGAGGTCGAGCCGCGGATGACCGCGCCGAGACAGAGGACCGCGCAGTATTTGCCCGACTGCGCAAGCTTGAGCGCTGCGAGCGGGATTTCAAACGCGCCCGGCACCCAGACAAGCGTGATGTCATCCGTATCCACGCCGTGACGCACAAGCGTGTCCTCCGCGCCGGAGATCAGCTTGGAGACGATGAATTCATTAAAGCGCGACGCAACAATGGCGAATTTACCCTTGCCGGCAACCAGTTTTCCTTCGAGTACTTTCATTTTTCGTTCCTCCAATGATGAAATAATTGATATGGATATCATTACAGCACATGCTTGAACAGATGGCCCATCTTTATCTGCTTGGTGCGCAGATAAAAGGCATCATCTTCCTGCGGGGCGATTTCAATGGGGACACGCTCGACAATTTCCACGCCGAAGCCGTCCAGACCGTAGATTTTTTCCGGGTTGTTGGTCAAAAGGCGCAGCTCCTTCGCGCCGAGGTCCTGCAAAATCTGCGCGCCAATCCAATATTCGCGCAGGTCGGGCGCAAAGCCGAGCTTGACATTGGCTTCAACCGTATCCCAGCCCTGTTCCTGCAATTCGTATGCTTTGAGCTTGTTAATCAGGCCGATGCCGCGGCCCTCCTGCCGCATATAGAGCAGCACGCCGCGTCCTTCGCGCTCAATCTGCTGCATGGCGGCCGCAAGCTGTTGGCCGCAATCGCAGCGCCGTGAGCCGAACACGTCGCCGGTCAGGCATTCCGAATGCACGCGGCACAGCAGGTTTTTGCCGTCGCCGATGTCGCCCTTGACCAGCGCCACATGATGCTCGCCGGTCAGGTCGTTGATGTAGCCGTAAATCTGGAACTCGCCGAAGCGGGTGGGCAGCTTGGCGCAAGCCTCGCGCACAACATGCTTGTCGTGGCGGCGGCAGTAGTCTTGCAGTGCCTTGATGGTGATGACTTTGAGGCCCCACTGCTTCGCGTGCTCAAGCAGTTCGGTCGTGCGCATCATGGTGCCGTCGTCGCGCATGATTTCACAGCACAGGCCGCACTCTTCCAGCCCTGCCAGACGGCACAGGTCGACGGTCGCTTCGGTATGGCCGTTGCGGGTTAGTACGCCGCCGTAGCGCGCGACCAGCGGAAACACATGGCCGGGGCGGCGCAGGTCAGCGGGCTTGGTATTGGGATCGGCGCACATGCGGCAGGTGTAGCCGCGCTCCTCGGCGGATATGCCGGTGGTGGTGTTCACATGGTCGACCGAGACGGTGAACGCAGTCTGGTGGTTATCCGTGTTGACCTTGACCATCTGCTCAAGGCCGAGCCGCTGGGCGACCGCTTCGCTCATCGGTGTGCAGATAAGGCCCTTGGCGTGCATTGCCATAAAGTTGACGTTCTCGGTCGTGGCGAACTGGGCGGCGCAAATCATGTCGCCTTCGTTTTCACGGTCGGGATCGTCGATTGTAATGATGATGCGGCCGGCGCGCAGGTCGTCCAGCGCTTCTTCGACCGTGCAGTATTGCTGTTCCATATGGATTGTCCTCCTTATATTGCTCAGAACCCGTTTTGGGCCAGAAATTCCATGGTGATGCCGCTGGGGGCAGCTTTATCGGTCGGCGCATACGGCGCAAGCAGCTTTTCAACGTATTTACCGATAACGTCGCATTCGAGATTGACCGTCTCCCCCGCTTTTTTGTCCAGCAGGATGGTCTGCGCGCCTGTATGGGGGATGATGGAGACCGCGAAGCTGGTCTCATCTACCGCCGCGACCGTCAGGCTCACGCCGTCGATTGCAATCGAGCCTTTTTCCACGATATAGCGCAGCAGGGCAGCAGGGGCGCGCACGGTCACCCAAACCGCGTTGTCCTCGCGCTGCTGGGACGCGATTGTGCCGGTGCCGTCGATGTGGCCGGAGACAATGTGCCCGCCGAAACGTCCGTTTAGGGGCATTGCGCGCTCAAGATTGACCGACGAGCCGGTTTGCAGTGCGCCTAAACTGGAACGCCGCAGTGATTCGGCCATGACGTCGGCGCTGAAGCTGTCCGAAGTCATGGAGACGACGGTCAGACATACGCCGTTGGTGGCGATGCTGTCGCCGAGTTCCGTGCCTTCCAGCACGGTTTTCGCCGCGATGGTGAGCCTTGCGCCTGCGGCGCCGCGCTCGATGCGGCGCACCGTACCGATTTCCTCAATGATGCCGGTGAACATCTCACAGCACCCCCTCGAGCAGGAAATCCTCGCCCAACGGCGTGACAGAGACGTTTTTAAGCGCCGCTGCGTCCGCCATGCGGGCAAAGCCCGCACCGCCCAGCGGGGTCTTGGCCGTGCTCCCGCCAATCAGCTTGGGCGCGATGTACGCCTGTACCTTGTGGATGATGCCGGCCTGAAGTGCCGCAAAGGCGAGTTCTGCGCCGCCCTCAAGCAGGATGCTGTCCAACCCGTGCGCGCCAAGCTGGTGTATCAGGTCGTTTAAGTCTACTTTTCCGTTTTTCGCTTTGCACAGCACCAGACATGCGCCCGCTTTTTTGAGTGCCGTGGCGCGCTCGTTCCACTCGGTTACCGCGATGACCGTGTCGGTTTCATGTGCGGTGCGGATGAGCTGGCAGTCCAGCGGGGTGCGCGCGTGACTGTCGCAGATGATGCGGCAGGGGTTGCGCCCGCCCTCAATGCGGCAGGTGAGCAGAGGGTCGTCGGCCAGCACCGTGCCGACGCCGACCATGATACCGGACAGACGCGCGCGTGTCTCATGCACATGACGGCGGGCGGCTTCGCCCGTCACCCAGCGGCTGTCGCCGGACGCGGCAGCAATCTTGCCGTCCAACGTCATCGCATATTTGAGTACGACGAACGGGGTCTTATTGGTGATATAGTGGAAGAACACTTCGTTGAGCCGATGGCATTCCTCCTCGCAAATGCCGGTTTCGACCGCGATGCCTGCATTTCGCAGAATCTGTGCGCCTTTGCCGGCGACGAGCGGATTTGCGTCCAGACAGCCGACGAACACGCGGCCGATGTGCCGCTCCAGAATCGCGTCCGTGCAGGGAGGGGTGCGGCCCCAGTGACAGCATGGCTCCAGCGTGACGTACAAATCGGCGCCCGCCGGGTCTTCCGTGCAGTTTTTCAGCGCGTTGCGCTCGGCGTGCAGGCCGCCGCAGTATTCATGCCAGCCTTCGCCGATGATGCGTCCCTCCTTGACGATGACGCAGCCGACCATTGGGTTGGGGCTGACGTGTCCCGCGCCGCGTTTTGCCAGTCCGAGTGCACGGCGCATGTAAGTTTCCGTTTGGTTTTGCAACCGGATCACCTCGCCAAAACAGCCTGTTGAAAGCTGTGAAATGAAAAATCGCTCCGAAAGCGGATGCTTCGGGGCGAAACGTCATAAAAATAAAAAACTGAAACACAACATGCGTTTCAGAACAGCAAATAAGCGGCAACGGAGCAAAATCCGTTTTCCGCACATTCTTCTTTCATCCAGACTTTACTGTCGGCCTCGGAGTTTCACCGAATCATGCATTCGCTTTGAAAAAGCGTCCGCTCGCGGGCTGTACCGCCGGTAGGGAATTGCACCCTGCCCTGAAGAATCCTGATATTCGGTTTTAGCACAGCAGTCAAATGCTTTGCTGAACACAGTATATACCTGCCCGAAAGAGAATGCAAGCATTTTATGAAAAAATATGCGAAGGCGGCCTTGGCCGCCCTCGCAGTTGGGAAGAGTATAAGAAAAGAGAAAAGAAGATGGCTTGCTTATGGTTCTATCATAGCGCAGTCGCATCAAATGCGAAGCAAAACAAAATCAAATTTGTGCAAAAAAACAGAACCAAAGCGGGGAGGCGGCAAACCGGAAAAGAACGCTTGTGAGACGGACGGGAACGTGTTATAATATTTCCATATTGCTATTATGGAACAGATAAAGGAGCTTTCGGGGTGAAAAATCGCGAGCAAATTCGTAATTTCTCCATTATTGCGCACATCGACCACGGTAAGTCTACACTTGCCGACCGTCTGCTTGAACAGTGCAAGGCGGTATCCCAGCGCGAGATGGAGGAGCAATTACTCGATAATATGGATCTGGAGCGTGAGCGTGGCATCACAATCAAGGCGCGCGCTGTGCGCATGGAATACGAGGCCGACGACGGCAAAACCTATGAGATGAACCTCATCGACACGCCCGGCCATGTGGACTTCAATTACGAGGTTTCCCGCTCGCTGGCTGCGTGCGAGGGCGCGCTGCTGGTCGTGGACGCGGCGCAGGGCATCGAAGCGCAGACGCTGGGCAACACCTATCTTGCCATTGACGCGGGGCTCGAGGTCGTGCCGGTCATCAACAAGATTGACCTGCCTGCTGCGGATGCGCCGCGCGTCAAGCAGGAAATCGAGGATATCATCGGCATCCCGGCCGAGGACAGCCCGGAGATTTCCGCGAAAATGAATATCAACATCCATTCTGTGCTCGAGCGCATTGTGTCCGATATCCCTGCGCCGACGGGCGATTCGGACGCGCCGCTGCGCGCACTGATTTTCGACAGCCAGTATGACCCCTATAAGGGCGTTATCGTCTATATGCGTCTGATGGAGGGCTGCATTCGTCCGGGGATGAAGGTCAAGATGATGGCCACCGGCGCGACGTTCCAGGTGTTGGAGTGCGGCTATATGCTGCCGCTTGGCCTGTCCCCGCAGCAGGAGCTGTGCGCGGGTGAGGTCGGTTATTTCACCGCGTCCATCAAGACCGTATCCGATACCCGCGTAGGCGACACGGTCACCGAAGCCGACCGCCCCACGGCGGAGGCCCTGCCGGGTTACCGCCCTGCCCGGCCCATGGTGTTCTGTGGTATTTATACCGAGGACGGCTCCAAATACCCCGATTTGCGTGACGCATTGGAAAAATTGCAGCTCAACGATGCAGCGTTGTCCTTCGAGCCGGAAAGCTCGGTGGCGCTGGGCTTCGGCTTCCGCTGCGGTTTCCTCGGCATGCTGCACATGGAGGTCATTCAGGAGCGTCTGGAGCGTGAGTTTGACCTTGATTTGGTCACGACGCTGCCGAGCGTGGTCTATGAAATCGTCAAGACCGACGGCACGGTGGTCCAGTGCGACAACCCCCACGATTATCCTGATCCGGGCCTCATCGAAGAGGCGCGCGAGCCGTTCGTCAAGGCGACTATCATGACCCCGCAGGAGTATGTCGGCAATATCATGCCGATGTGTCAGGAGCGACGCGGCGTATTTAAGGATATGCAGTATCTGGATGCGAATCTGGTCGAGCTGCATTACGAAATGCCGATAAACGAAATTATTTACGACTTTTTCGACGCGCTCAAGGCGCGCACCCGCGGCTATGCTTCGCTTGATTATGAGTTTCTCGATTACCGGCCAAGCGATTTGGTCAAGGTGGATATGCTGCTCAACGGCGATCAGGTGGACGCGCTGTCGTTTATCGTGCACCGCGAAAAGGCTTACGGCCGTGCGCGCCGCATTTGCGAAAAGCTCAAGGAGAACATCCCCCGCCAGCTGTTCGAGGTGCCGATTCAGGCGGCAATCGGCGGCAAGGTCATCGCGCGCGAGACGGTCAAGGCCATGCGTAAGGACGTGCTGGCCAAGTGTTACGGCGGCGACATCACGCGCAAGAAGAAGCTGCTGGAAAAGCAAAAGGAAGGCAAGAAGAAGATGCGTTCGCTCGGCACGGTGCAGATTCCGACCGAAGCGTTCATGGCGGTTTTGAAGCTGGATGAGGAATCATGAGCAAGTTCAGTTATAACAATCGGCCTTTGGGGCTGTACCTGCACATTCCGTTTTGCGTGAAAAAGT